>CAVBHI010000281.1:0-4889 GCA_963595115.1 bacterium | reverse complement strand
TTGCCTCGTCTCCTGATGTATGGTCATCTGTTAAGTATCATTGTAACACCTACACGCAAGCTTGTCGGCGGACGGTCACGCCCGCTTTACCGTCGTGCAAAATCTTGTTATACTATATACAATTACACAGCACACAACAGAAAGGATGATTGCAATGAAAACCGGTCTGGTTTTGGAGGGCGGCGGTATGCGCGGTCTATATACCAACGGTGTGATTGACGCTATGTTGGAGCACAACATTCATTTTGATTATGTCATCGGTGTTTCTGCCGGCGCATGTGCCGGCGTATCTTTTGTCTCCGAGCAGCAGAAACGAAATTATCGTATTGATTGTGATTACTTAAAGGATAAACGTTATGTTAGTATACGGAATTTTATCAAAACTCGCTCTCTGTTTGGAATGAATTTCATCTTTCATGAGATTCCGGAGAAGCTTGACCCCTTTGATAACGAAACCTTTCTGCGCTCCTCAACCGAATTTATCACCGGTGTCACCGAGATGGCGACCGGAAAACCAGCATATTTCCCCAAACAGAATACACTGGAGGAGGAGTGCACCCTGCTGGAAGCATCCTCTTCCATTCCCCTGTTTTCCCCGCCGGTGGAATTTCACGGAAAAAAATATCTGGACGGCGGCACATCCGATCCGATTCCGTTTCAAAAGGCGTTGGACGACGGCTGTGACCGTTTGGTCATCGTTCGCACCCGCGACCGCGGCTATCGCAAATCGGCGGAACAGGGACGCGCCATTTATCGCCGCGCCTTTCGTCGGCTGCCCGGTATGGTGCGCTGCATTGACACCCGTCATCTGGTGTACAACCATCAGGTTGCAGCGTCGGAAAAGCTGGAAAAGGACGGCACAGCCATGATTCTCGCCCCGAAAAAGCCGATTAAAATCAGCCGATTTGAAAACGATATGAAAAAGCTCGACTTTTTATATCGTGACGGCTGGTCGGATTTGGAGCGTCGATTGGACGAAATCAACGCGTTTTTGTCCGCAGAATAAGTTCTCATCCCCCTGCCGGAACGTTTTTCCGACAGGGGGATGTTCTTTTTCTATCTTTCTATCCTGATGCACAGGAAAAGAAGCGCTCCCACAAATGCGCAGCACGCATTGGGAACGCTCCTCGATACCTCTTTATTTCCGAATCACAACCGAAACGATTTTACTGCGCGTGCTGTAATACCGCTGTCCGCCAACGTCCTTATATGCCTTGAGATAGAAATAATATTTCTGTCCTTCCTGTAGATGGCATAGCGTCGTTTTGTTCTTGCTCCCCGATTTCACGCGCTTGTAATTGGTCTCGGCATACAACTCCTTTTCACTCGTGCCATAATAGAGATAATAGCCGTCTGCCTTTTGATTTGGCTGCCACCAAATTCCCATTGAGCCGCAATGCTTGCTGGTCGTCTTACACACCGTCGGGCGCGTCAGACGGCACATTCGCACGGTTTTGCTCAAGCCCTCGCTGCCGTCGGTAAATAAAATACCGACCCGATAACGATACAGCGAACCGTTTTGGGCGTTCACATCGCGAACGGCATAGTCCAGCTTGCTTCCCATGCTTTGTTCCTTCTGGTTGAGCACATATTGTCCGATGACATGATAGTTTTTCTGTCCCTTGGCGCGTCGCAGATAAACATAGCGTGCCACGTTTTTTCCATCCGGCGCTTCGCGATCCAACCCCGTATGGCGCAATACAATCCAGCGCTTTTGATTGCTGATATGTGAAATGCACACTGTATCCGGCTCAGTTGCCTGAAGTATAGGGGCGGAATCCGCTGTTTTTACCGTGATTTCTGCCGCCTGTGCCGGCTTACCGCCGAGCAACAGCACGCCAGCCAGCAGCACGACCCCCGCCGCCAACCGCCAAATCGACTTCTCTCTTGTCCTCATGACAAAGCACCTCCTTCTTATTGCTATTGTAACACAGCGACCGGAGGAATTATAGTGTTTTTCTTCCGGCTGAGCACGATATGCCTCCATCCGGCGCACACCGGACGTCTCTCAGCCGGAGAGCATCGCTTCCGCCGCAGAGGAACAGAGCCATTTAAAATATCCAACACAGCAGAGGGTAATGCCGCATCGCTTTGAGGGCAAGCGGAATTAGCACTCTTGTCACTAGAGTGCCAGAATTAACAGTTTCGTTACAACTTTTCTATTGTATTTCGGTTTACACAGCGATATAATGTTCACGAAAGAAAATCCGGATGGCAACATCCACGCCAAAGGAGGCAAGTGTTATGAACATTCAGAAATATACACAAAAGTCGCTGGAAGCAATCCAGAATGCACAAAGCCTGTATAATGAATATCAGAATGCAGAGATGGGACAGGAGCATCTGCTGACCGCCCTGCTGGAGCAGGACAACGGTCTGATTTCCCAGCTCATGACCAAGATGAACGTCGATGCCAATTCCATGGCGCGGCAGGCGAAGGCAGCGGTGGAAAAGCTGCCGCATGTATCCGGCGGTCGTGATGCAAGCCGCCTGTATGTCACGGCGGATATGCAAAAGACGCTGAACGAAGCGGAGGCAACTGCTGACCGGATGAAGGATGACTTCGTCTCGGTGGAGCATCTGTTCCTCGCGCTGATTGACACGGCGGGCGGTGCCGTTCGCGATTTGTTCCGCAGCTACGGCATCACGAAGGACAAGTTTTTACAGGCGCTTTCTACCGTGCGCGGCACGCAGCGTGTTACCACGGACACGCCGGAGGAAACCTATGACGCATTGAAAAAATACGGTACGGATCTGGTGGAGCGCGCCCGCCAGAAGAAGATGGATCCGGTCATCGGTCGTGACGATGAAATCCGCAACGTCATCCGTATTCTGTCGCGCAAGAGCAAGAACAATCCGTGCCTGATCGGCGAACCGGGCGTCGGCAAGACTGCCATCGCCGAAGGACTGGCACAGCGCATTGTGCGCGGTGATGTGCCGAACACGCTGAAGGATAAAACGATTTTCTCGCTGGATATGGGCTCTCTGGTCGCCGGTGCAAAATACCGCGGCGAATTTGAGGAGCGCTTGAAGGCGGTTCTGAATGAAGTAAAGAAGAGCGACGGTCAGATCATCCTGTTTATTGATGAGCTGCACACCATTGTCGGCGCGGGCAAGACGGACGGTGCCATGGACGCAGGCAATCTGCTCAAGCCAATGCTGGCTCGCGGTGAGCTGCACTGCATCGGTGCGACCACGCTGAACGAATATCGGCAATATATTGAAAAGGACGCCGCATTGGAACGCCGTTTCCAGCCGGTTATGGTAACAGAACCGACGGTAGAGGATACAATTGCGATTCTTCGCGGTCTGAAGGAGCGTTATGAGGTATTCCATGGCGTTAAGATTCAGGACAGTGCGCTGATTGCCGCCGCTACCCTCTCCAACCGCTATATCTCCGACCGTTTCCTGCCGGATAAGGCGATTGACCTGGTCGATGAGGCGTGCGCGATGATTCGCACCGAGATTGATTCCATGCCGACCGAGCTGGATGTCATTTCCCGTAAGATCATTCAGCATGAGATCGAAGAGGCCGCGCTGAAGAAAGAAGATGACGAGCTGTCCAAGGAGCATCTGGCAGAAATCCAGAAGGAGCTGGCAGAAATGCGCGAACAGTTCAACAGCATGAAGGCTCGCTGGGACAACGAAAAGAACGCCATCGGCAAGGTACAGAAGCTGCGCGCCGATATTGAGCAGATGAACGCCGATATCGAGCGTGCCGAGCAGGAGTACAACCTGAACAAGGCTGCCGAGCTGAAATATGGCCGTCTGCCGGAGCTGAAAAAGCAGCTGGAGGAAGAAGAGGCCAAGGCAGAAGAGGCAGACAGCGAGCACACGCTGCTGCGTGACAAGGTAACGGATACCGAAATTGCCCGTATTATTGAGCGCTGGACCGGTATTCCGGTTGCCCGTCTGATGGAGGGCGAACGTGACAAGCTCCTGCATCTGGAGGACACCCTGCACAAGCGCGTCATCGGTCAGGATGAAGCAGTCAAGCGCGTATCCGAAGCCATTTTGCGTTCGCGCGCCGGTATTCAGGATCCAAACCGTCCGATCGGCTCGTTCCTGTTCCTCGGTCCGACCGGCGTCGGCAAGACCGAGCTGGCAAAGACGCTGGCGGAGACGCTGTTCGACGATGAGAAAAATCTGGTGCGCATTGATATGTCGGAATACATGGAGAAATACTCTGTGTCCCGTCTGATCGGAGCGCCTCCGGGATACGTCGGCTATGAGGAAGGCGGTCAGCTGACTGAAGCGGTTCGCCGCCGTCCGTACTCGGTTATTCTGTTTGATGAGATTGAAAAGGCACATCCGGATGTCTTTAACGTCCTGCTTCAGGTGCTGGATGACGGACGTATCACGGACTCGCAGGGACGCACGGTAGACTTTAAGAACACGATTATTATCCTGACCTCGAATCTTGGCTCCAGCGCCCTGCTGGATGGCATCGGTTCGGATGGCGAAATTACCGAAGAGGCACGCAATGAGGTCGAAGGGCTGCTGCGCCGTTCGTTCCGTCCGGAGTTCCTCAACCGTCTGGATGAGATCGTATTCTACAAGCCGCTAACCCGTGATAATATCACGCATATCATTGACCTGCTGCTCACTTCGCTGGGCAAACGTCTGGAGGACAAGCAACTGTCTGTCGAGTTGACCGATGCGGCAAAGCAGTATGTCATTGACAACGGCTATGACCCGCAGTACGGCGCACGTCCGCTCAAGCGGTTCTTGCAGCGCAACGTCGAGACGCTGCTTGGACGCACGATTATCGCAGGCGATTTGTCCACCGGCACAAAGCTGGTGGTCGGTCTGCAAAACGGCGAGCTGACGGTAACGCCGGTCTCTGTAAAAGAAACAAAATAATTCACAGGCTGTGGAAAACCCGCCCC
>CAVBHI010000280.1:0-2198 GCA_963595115.1 bacterium | reverse complement strand
GAATATAGACACCTTCTCCGTCACGCATTCCAATACGGCAAATATCGCAGGTCTCCATAAACTTCAGCATCTCACCGTAGTCTGTTACTTCCCATTCCGAACGTCTCATCGGTCTCATTGTTGTACTCCTTTATCGTGAATCCAAAGAAAAGACCGGCTCACGTCGGTCTTTTCTGGTTGTATCGGTGTTATATTTGTGAAAGAAAGAATGTCTTACTTTCCGGCAGCCTCTGCCTCTTCTACCAAGCGCTTGGTATCCTCCGCGATAACCAGCTCTTCGTTTGTCGGAATAACCAGAACGCGAACGCGTGCGTAGTCTACCGAGATGTCCATCTGACGACCACGGTACTTGTTCTTCTCCGGATCAATCTTGATGCCAAGGTACTCCATGTGCTCACAAACATCCCAACGTACCGAGCGGTCATTCTCACCAACGCCCGCTGTGAATACGATCGCGTCAACGCCGCCCATCTCTGCGATGTAAGAGCCGATAATCTTCTTAACCGAAAGGTTAAACATATCCTTTGCGAGCTTGGCACGCTCATTGCCTTCGTCGATTGCCACATCCAGATCGCGGAAGTCCGAGGAAACGCCGGAGATACCCAGCATACCGGACTTCTTGTTCAGGATCTCAATGACCTCTTCTGCGCTCTTGTTCTCATGCTCACAGAGGAAGGAGATGATTGCCGGGTCAAGGTTGCCGGCACGAGTTCCCATCGGCAGACCATCCAGTGGCGTGAAACCCATTGAGGTATCCATCGACTTGCCGCCCTTGATGGCGCTGATGGAAGAACCGTTGCCCAGATGGCAGGTGATAATACGCAGATTCTCTACCGGAATGCCCAGCATCTCTGAAGCCTGCTTGGAAACATACTTATGAGAAGTGCCGTGGAAGCCATAGCGGCGAATCTTATACTTCTCATAGTACTCATACGGCAGCGCGTACATGTAATTTTCCTGCGACATAGACTGGTGGAATGCCGTATCAAATACAGCCACCTGCGGAATGTCAGCGCCCATAACGTCCTTGCACGCGCCGATGCCAATCAGGTTCGGAGTATTATGGAGCGGTGCCAGCGGGATGCAGGCTTCAATTGCCTTGATAACCTCATCGTTGATCAGGACGGAATCCGCGAAGTACTCGCCGCCGTGTACAACACGATGACCAACTGCGTCGATTTCCTTCATGGAAGAAATAACGCCCCACTCCTTGTCCGTCAGAATGTTGATGACAGCACGGATTGCATCTGCATGATCCTTCATCGGAATGTTGTCAACAAACTTCTCGGTCTTGTTCGGATTCGTATGGGTCAGACGACCATCAATACCGATTCTTTCGCACAGACCCTTTGCCAGTACAGCTTTGCTGTCCATGTTGAACAGCTGATACTTCAGAGAAGAGCTGCCCGCGTTGATAACAAGAACATTCATTTTCTTTCAAACTCCTTATTATAAAAAACTATCCGAATTGACATTGCAACCACTCCAAAATCAGAGTACAATGGTTTCGTGATTTCATTTTACACCAAATCAAATAATTTCTCAACCATTTCCAATCTAAAATTTGGAGGAATCTATGGATGTTTGCGGCATCATCGCCGAATACAACCCCTTTCATTCCGGTCACGCCCATCAATGTGCGCAAGCTCGCGCCATGATTTCCGGCTGCGCCGTTCTTTCCGTGATGAGCGGCAACTATGTTCAGCGTGGAGAACCGGCGATTTGGGAGAAATACCAACGGGCAGAGCTGGCGATTCGTTCCGGCGGACCGGATCTCATTGTAGAGCTGGCGCTTCCCGCTGCACTCAGCTCCGCAGAGTATTTTGCCAAGGGCGGCGTGCAGCAGCTGTTGGCAACTGGAATTGTAACGCATCTGTCCTTTGGCAGCGAGTGCGGAGACACGACGCTCTTGCAGCGTGCCGCCCATATATCTGACAGCGCCGCCTTTTTTGATGCACGACAGCAGCATCTTCGCAGCGGTTTAGGCTATGCCGCCGCTTCGGAAGCCGCCATGCGGGAACTCGCTCCTGACTGCGCCCCACTGCTGACATCTCCCAATGACACGCTGGGGATTCAATATCTTCGTGCATCGAACGGCACTGCGGTAACACCTCTTCCGATTCGCCGGATCGGTGCACCGCATGAGTATTTTGCCAAGGGCGGCGTGCAGCAGCTGTTGGCAACTGGAATTGTAACGC
>CAVBHI010000279.1:0-3632 GCA_963595115.1 bacterium | reverse complement strand
GCCCGTGCGGGATAACATTATCCGCCCGCTTTTACACGTCGAGCGGCGCGATATTGAGACGTATTTGATGGCACGCGGACAGGATTGGTGCACGGATGCGACAAACAACGAGGACATCTGCACGCGCAACCGCATCCGGCATCAGGTGATACCGGCGCTGCGGGAGATTGTGCCGGAGGCGGCACAGCACGCGGCGGAGACCTCGGTGCTGCTGCGGCAGGATGAGGACGCGCTGAAGCAGCTGGCAGGGGAGATGCCCAAGCAGAATACCCTGCGCTGGCTGAACGAACAGCCCGAGGCGGTGCGCTCCCGCGCGATTCGCCATGTGCTGTCGGCGGCGGGCGTGCCGGAGGGCGAGACCGGAATTCGCCATATCCGTGCGGTCGAGCGGCTGTGTGACGGACACGGAAACGGCGTGAGCTTGCCGGGAGGCTTTCGCGCGGAACGCCGTCGCGGATGTCTGGTCGTGCTGCCGACGGCGCGGCGCGGGCAAATGGTTGAGCTGGAACTGGAAAAACCGGTACAATTTGGCTCCTACTGGGTGTGCCTGACAAAAAAACCGCAGGGGAATCCGGATTTATCTCGCACGATTGCGCTTTCGTGTGGTATAATAGCCATGTCACCGCTTTGTTTGCGGGGCTGGAGTAGCCGTGACCGAATGCGGCTTTCGGGCGCACGGGGAGAGCGAACGCTCAAACGGCTGTATCAGGAACGGGCAATTCCGCCGGAGGTGCGGGATGGTCTTCCGGTGCTGTGCGGGGCAGGGAAGCTCCTTGCCGCGGCAGGAATCGGCGCGTCACAGGATGCCGCGCCGCACGGGCAGGAGGATACGCTTTGGCTGCTCGTTTCCAAAGAAAGAGAAAGAATAGAAAAGAGGGCATGATATGATGATGCAGGATATTGAAACCGTACTGTTTACCGAAGAGGAAATTGCGGAGAAAGTAACCGCGCTCGGCGCACAGATTACAAAGGATTTCGCCGACAAGAATCCGCTGGTTATCAGCGTGCTGCGCGGATCGTTTGTCTTTATGGCGGATTTGGTGCGTGCGATTCAAGCTCCGTGCGAGGTGGACTTTATGTCGGTATCCAGCTATGGTTCGGGAACGGTATCCTCCGGTGAGGTCAAGATTGACAAGGACTTGGAAAACAGCATTGAAGGACGTCATATCATTGTCGTTGAAGATATTCTGGACAGTGGACGCACCCTGAGCTATCTGATGAAAAATCTGAAATCGCGCGGTGCGGCGTCCATTTCGTTGTGTACGTTTTTGGATAAGCCGGATCGCCGCGTGATACCGGTGGAGGTCAATTATTGCGGCTTTGAAGTGCCGGATGAATTCATCGTCGGCTATGGTCTGGACTATGACCAGAAGTATCGTAATCTGCCGTTTGTCGGCGTACTCAAGCCGGAGGTATACGGCGGCTGAGCGATGTGTGGACGTGTATGAAGACGGGGGACAAAGAGAACTCCGCGTGTGCACGACACGATAAGAAAAGGAGTGAAATCCACGATTGAACAGTAAGAACAAAAATATTCGGGGAATTGGCTTTTATGTAATCATCCTGCTGTTTTTGGTCGTTTTGGTTACAGCGCTGCTGCAAACGCAAACGGAGTCTACCGTGACGTATTCGCAGGTGGTGGACGCGTTTGAATCCGAAAAGGTTACGAGCTTCACGATAACCGACGGCAATTTGCAGGCGAAGCTGAAGGACAATTCCGTGCTGGAGTATTCCGTTTCTGACACCGAGATGTTCTGGAACGATATGGGAGACTTGATCCGAGAGCAGCACAAGAAAGGCATTATCACAAGCTATGACGAAAAGGTAACGCCGGTTCCGTGGTGGGCAAGCATCCTGCCGTATGTCATTATTGTCGGCTTGTTCCTGTTGTTCTGGTTTCTGATGGCTGGACGGCAGGGCGACGGCGGCGGACGCGGCGCAATGCAGTTTGGCAAGGCGCGGGCGAAGCTGGCGGGAGACGATCGCCGCAAGGTGACGTTCCAAGACGTTGCCGGCGCGGACGAAGAAAAGGGTGAGCTGGAGGAAATTGTGGAGTTCCTCAAGAATCCACACAAATTCACCGCCATTGGCGCACGCATTCCGAAGGGTGTGCTGCTGGTTGGCCCTCCGGGCACGGGCAAAACGCTGTTGGCGCGTGCGGTTGCCGGTGAGGCAGGCGTGCCGTTCCTGTCGATTTCCGGTTCGGATTTCGTGGAGCTGTATGTCGGTGTCGGCGCGTCCCGTGTGCGCGACCTGTTTGAACAGGCGAAGAAAAATGCGCCGTCAATTGTGTTCATTGATGAGATCGACGCGGTTGGACGGCATCGCGGCGCCGGCTTGGGCGGCGGACATGACGAACGCGAACAGACGCTGAACCAGCTGCTGGTTGAGATGGATGGCTTTGGCGCAAATGAGGGCGTTATTGTCATTGCGGCAACCAATCGACAGGATATTTTGGATCCGGCGCTGCTGCGTCCGGGACGCTTCGACCGCCAGATTTATGTCGGCGCACCGGATATGAAGGGGCGCGAGGACATTCTGAAGGTACATGCGCGCGGCAAGCCGTTTGCCAACGATGTGCGCTTTGATTCCGTAGCGAAATCCACCGCAGGCTTTACCGGCGCGGATTTGGAAAACCTGCTGAACGAGGCGGCGCTGTTGGCGGCGCGGCGCAACCGTACCACCATTTCGATGAGCGAGATTGAGGATTCCTTCCTCAAGGTCATTATGGGTACGGAGAAAAAGAGCCGCGTGATGAGCCAGAATGAAATTCGCCTGACGGCGTATCATGAGGCGGGTCATGCGATTGCAACCCGCTGCCTGCCGACACAGGATCCGGTTCATACGATTTCCATTGTTCCGCGCGGACGGGCGGGCGGCTTTACCATGAGCCTGCCGACACAGGATAAATTCTATTCCTCCCGCAAGGAAATGCTGGATGATTTGGTTGTATTGCTGGGCGGACGCGTTGCCGAACAGCTGACGATGGAGGACATTTCCACGGGTGCGTCCAATGATATTGAACGCGCGACGTCGGTTGCCAAGAGCATGGTCACGAAGTATGGCATGAGCGAGACGATCGGTCCGATCAATTACAGCAAGGGACAGCAGGAAATCTTCCTCGGTCGCGATATGGTGGAAACCGATGCGATTTCGGAGGAGCTTTCCGCACGGATTGACGAAGAGATTCGCCGCATTATTATGGAAGCGTATCAGCGATGCGAGCAGATTCTTCAGGATCATCGGGCAGAGCTGACGAATGTGGCAGAATACCTGATTCGCAACGAGACGATGGACGGCAAGAGCTTTGAGAAGATGTTCCGGGGCGAGAGCGTTCCGGACACCGTGACGGGTCAGCCGATGTTTGTCGGCGAGAAGCCGCAGGACACGGCAACCGATGCATCGGAGGAAACGCCGCTTCTGTCGGAGCAGGAGACAACACAACGTGCGAAGGAAGCGGATGTGCCGGATTCGCGTTCGCACGACGACGGAGATTAATTGGAAACGAGATCGCAGAAATGCGGTCTCGTTTTGTTTTGCGGATTGGCTTTCCTCTGTGTACGGAAAAAATCCTGCGCGAAAATGTTCGCGCAAGGGGGAATACAATGCTACTTTTGTGGTATGGAAGAGGG
>CAVBHI010000278.1:0-2169 GCA_963595115.1 bacterium | reverse complement strand
GCTCCTGTCCCGGCAGTCCCGGCTTGGCAAAGCGCGGTGTTTGGCGGGTCGGTGTCGCAAAATGGGTGTTGCCCCAACCGCCGTTTCCACCCTTGGCAGCAACAAACGGTTCCTTGTCCGACATATCCTTGATAATCTGCCCCGTGGCAGCATCCCGAATAACCGTACCGCGCGGCACACGGATGACCAGACTCTTGCCGTCCTTGCCGAAGCAGCGTTTGCTGCCACCTGGCTCTCCCGGCTCTGCGGCATATTTTCTCTTGTATCGAAAATCCATCAGGGTAGCCAGATTATCGTCTACCTGAAAAATCACCGAGCCGCCGCGACCGCCGTCTCCGCCGTCCGGTCCGCCCGATGCAATATACTTTTCTCGATGGAAGGAAACCTTACCGTCGCCTCCCTTACCTGCCTTGATAAAAATCTTTGCGGTATCAATAAACTGTGGCATCGTATTCTCCCTTTCTCGGAGTCTTGAAAAAAGCACCCCAGACCACAAGTCCGGGGTGCTCTTCGCATCAAAGAAACTAGTCTTACTGCTCGATTTCGTAGACAGAAACCTTCTTGCGGTCACGACCCATACGCTCAAAGCGTACAACGCCCGTTACCTTTGCAAAAAGAGTATCGTCTCTGCCGATTCCGACATTCGTGCCCGGATGGATATGCGTGCCGCGCTGACGAACGAGAATGTTGCCAGCCGGTACTACCTGACCATCTGCACGCTTAACACCGAGACGCTTGGACTCGGAGTCACGACCGTTCTTAGTAGAACCTGCGCCCTTTTTATGAGCGAAAAACTGTAAGCTGATCTGAAGCATGACTTACACCTCCATTACTTCGATAAAATCCGGATATCTGACCCCCATATTTATCAAATAAACCATGAGGGCACTCATTGCGTTCTGTGCCTGAAGGGCATCTCCCTCCTCCATTTGCTGTGGAAGCGTGAGGAGAATCCGTCCGTTCTCTTCGTCAATCTCTGTGTGAATTGCCAATCCGAGAACATCCTCCAAGAGACAGCTTGTCAGATCCAGAGCGCTGGAAATTGCTGCACACACAATGTCGTGTCCTTCCTCCGCATAGCCTGCGTGTCCGGAAATCTCAACGGCATGGATGCAGCCGCCTGTTGTAGAGAAACGGGCTGTGGTCATCGTTACGCGTTGATCGCGTTGATCGTCACCTTGGTGTAGGGCTGTCTGTGACCCTGCTTCCGGCGATAACCCTTCTTCGGCTTCATCTTGTAAACCAGAACCTTCTTCTGCTTGCCGGTCTTCTCAACCGTGGCAGAAACCGTAGCGCCTTCTACATACGGAGCGCCAACCTTCAGCTCAGCGCCCTCGCCAACTGCCAGAACCTTGTCGAATGTAACGGAAGAGCCGTCCTCAACGCCGAGCTTCTCCACGTAGATAACGTCGCCTTCAGATACCTTGTACTGCTTGCCACCGGTTACAACAATTGCATACATTGCGGTAGCACCTCTCTTTCTTTGATAGAGTCACGCTGTCGCGGGTGATGTCCGTTTTGGGCACACTTCATTAACCCGGTCAATGCGGCTTGTTTTATGTTACCATATGACGCGTTTGGTGTCAACAATTCCGGATTGGTTTTTCTCATAAATCTAACACCGGATCACTCGTTTGATTGGGCAAAACAGCTCAATCCGCGATGCCGTTTTGTACCTTTGCCGCCTTCAGCGTGTTTTTCATCAGCATCGTGATGGTCATCGGACCGACGCCACCCGGCACCGGCGTCAGGTATCCTGCCTTTTCATTCACTTCGTCAAACTTGACGTCGCCGCACAGCTTGCCGTTCTCGTCGCGGTTCATGCCGACATCAATAACGGTTGCTCCTTCCTTCACCATGTCCGCCGTGACAAAGTTCGCCTTGCCAACTGCGGCAACCAGAATATCCGCGCGGGCACAGACCTCCTTGAGATTCGCCGTGCGTGAATGGCAAATCGTCACCGTGCCATGACGATGCAGCAGCAGCATCGCCATCGGCTTGCCGACAATATTCGAGCGACCGATAACCACGCACTCTTTGCCCTTCGGATCAATCTGATACTCATCCAAAATTTCCATAATGCCTGCCGGTGTGCACGGCTTAAAGTCAAAGTTTCCAACCATAATTTTGCCGACATTCACCGGATGGAACGCATCGACATCCTTGCTC
>CAVBHI010000277.1:0-3493 GCA_963595115.1 bacterium | reverse complement strand
ATCCGGTTGAGTACATCAATAACGCTGAAATGTCCGGTCAGGGCGGTATCCCGAAGACCGTTATCTTCCTGACCGCTGATGCATTCGGCGTTCTGCCTCCGATCTCCAAGCTGAGCAACGAGCAGGCAATGTACTACTTTGTTTCTGGCTTTACCTCCAAGCTGGCTGGCACTGAAATCGGCGTTAAGGAGCCGGTTCCGACCTTCTCTACCTGCTTTGGTGAGCCGTTCCTGCCGCTTGATCCGGCAAAGTACGCTGCTATGCTGAAGGAAAAGGTTGAACAGACTGGCGCATCGGTTTATCTGGTCAACACCGGCTGGAATGGCACCGGTGAGCGTACCAAGCTGAAGTACACCCGCGCTATGGTTACGGCGGCGCTGAACGGCGAGCTGCTGAAGAGCGACTTTGTAGAAGATCCGTACTTCGGTGTTTCTGTTCCGACCTCCTGCCCGGGTGTTCCGGACGATCTGCTGATTCCGGCTAAGACTTGGGCAGATCAGGACGCATACAAGGAAGCAGCTGCAAAGCTGTCCGCAATGTTCGTCAAGAACTTCTCTGAGAAGTACTCCCATATGCCGGAGGAAATTGTAAACGCTGGTCCGAAGGCGTAAGCAATACAATTTCATCGCAAAGTAATCGACGGCTGACCGCAATGGTCAGCCGTTTTTGTCTCTCTTCTCCGCAGCACGAAAGAGCCACACAGCGCAAAAGAGACTGCGCACGAAACCTTCTTCGTGCACAGCCTCTTCTCACTCTACAAAATCATTCGCCAAAAGTATCCTTTTACTTCACTCGTACCTTACAGGTGCGCACAACATGTCCATCCATTGTGTCACCGATACAGAGGATAATCGCGGTACCCTTCTTTCGTGCCTTAAACACCGCCTTATTGCCAAAAGACTTTACCGATACCACCGACGGATCACTGGAAATCCACTCAAACGATGGATTCATGCAATCCTTCGGATTCGGCTTTGCCGCGACAATCGTTCTCTTTTTCTTCTTGAGTGTAACCTTGGAGCGTGAGAGCGTGAAATCCTGCATCTCCTGATAATACACTTCCTCTGCATTAAGTGTAGTAATCTTGCAGCTGTCCGATACCTTGCCGTTCTTTGTTGACAAGGTGATCTTCGCTGTACCCAGACCGCACACTGTCACATTGCCATCCTGATCGACCGTCGCAACATTTTCGTTGGACGACTTCCAGACCAGACCAATTTTCAATCCGCTTCCGCCAGTCAGCACATACGGAATAGAAATCTCTTCTGTATCACCGGTATTGTAAAATGTTGTATAGCGGTCATATCCCAACGTAATACGCTTAATCGGCTTTACCTTTTTCTTGGAAATCCACTTCGCATAGACCGTCAGGTTCTTCTCAATCGAATCCTGCTTTGACAGCTCCACGCCGCTCTTTGTGAACCAGCCCTTGAAATAATATCCCTTACGCGTTGGATTCTTCGGGAACGTCGTCAACGTATCACCCTTGGTTGTTGTTTTCTTTGCAACAACGCGAGAGCCGCGTTTGAACGTAACTGTGCAATTCGAGACCTCCAAATCCTGTACATTGGAATCAATCCACTTCGTGCGCATCTCAATCCAAGTTTTGAGCTGTGTCACATCGTCTGCAAACGTCTTATCCATGTACTGTTCGTCGTAGTTAGCGCCGACCAATTCCTTATTATACTTCTGGGAATAGGCAATCTGCTCTGCATATTGATCCAGAACACCGCCATCCTGATACAGCGCAACCAGCTTTTCGCGAATAGTCGGCCAACGCGCAATCAGTTGATCGGCAACCTCCTTATGGCGCAGCAGCTTGGCAAACCAGGTGCTTCCTCGATGCATCCAACCCTCATACGACTGGCTTAGTGCATCGTACTCGTTGTTTCCCCATGCGACATAGTCAAAGTCCCACAGCGGTCCCCAGTACAGCTTTCCGCTGCGCTTTTTGTACAGGTACGTACTAGTGCTGCCAAAGCCGTCGCCATTCATGCTGATTTCCTGCACCCAATAATAGTCAATTGCCGAGGCAACATCCAGATAGTCCGAATAGCTCTTTCCGTTGTACATGCCATCAGACGCATAGATTGCGTCTTCCGTCTCCTGCATGTAATTTGAAATATACTTGATCTGCGCCGCCTTTGCGTCTGCTGCATCCGCCGGATAGTCATCAAAGCTCGGACTTTCAATCAGATATTCATTATTGTCGCGTTTCGTCTTGAACGTCGCTCCGGTTTCATCGCCATACGGATGCATCGCCAGCAGATAACCACCCGTCAGCGCTTCGCCCGACGAAGTATGCATGGATTCATCATCGGTCGAAAGATCGTCAATATCAACACGGTTTTCTCCGACACGAATCTGTTCCGCCAGCAGATAACTGCCATAGTACTCGCCGTTCATAACGACATCAACATAAACACACTCCGGCGTGAACTCCATTCCCAGCTGCGAACCAAGCCAATAGGTTGCCTTATTGCGCATATGGCTCGGATCATAATAATCGGCAAGCAGCACCCAATGCTTGTTCTTGCCCATATTGAACAGATTCGCTTTTTTGTCCAGTTTTACCTTGTACGGATTCTTTCCTGTTCCCCAGGTCGAATTTCCGCGTCCGCGAATATAATCCAGCTCATAGGTCTCCGTCTTGATGTTGTCCGTCTTTCCCTTGGAGTCGGCATACTCGCAATCATAGTTATCCGGAACTTCAATTGTCATCGAACCATAGCACTCGGTATCATGCATTGCATCGTTGTTCATTGCATCAACCGTTCCCTGCGTCTCATCAATATTAAAATAAATAACCGGAACGGTGCTCTTTGCCATCGTCACCGAGCGCAGCAACACCTCAACCTGATCTCTCTCCTTGTCCGAGGTGATACGGAACGAAATCTTGTGCTGTCCTGTAATCTTCTTATCGTACAGGCTGCCCGACAGCACCTTGGTGTACCATTTCTTCGACTTTTTCTGTCTGGCGAGCTTCACCTGTGCCATTGGCTCTGTCTCGTCATCCAGATAGAGGGATAGCGTCAAGTTTTGTCCCTTTGCCGCCATCGCATCAATGGTCCAACGTCCAACTGTGCCACTGCCAAAATCAAACGTATCGACGAACGAAAATGTTGCTGCCTCCATTTGATCCGAAGTGCCGCTTACCAGAATGCCCTCGTTCTTTTCCGAATCCTCAATGCTCAGCTCCTCGCTGCCGGTCGCAGTAAACTTGCCATTGGCATACAGCGTGCGCAGCTTCTGAATGTCAAACGAAGTGTCTTCCGAAGAAACTTCACCTGTTTGCTCCGTTGTATCCCCTTCCGCAACGCTTGCTGTCTCCTCCTGCACCTGTTCCGTGTCAGTCGATGCCTGTGCTTCCTCCGCATCTCCTGCTGCTACCGTCGTTTCTTCGGTCGGAGTCTCGGTTTCCTGCACCGCAGCACTGCCGGATACGGATTCCTCGGTCACAGCGAACGCAGGGTAGTCTACGGCTGTAAAAACC
>CAVBHI010000276.1:0-4257 GCA_963595115.1 bacterium | reverse complement strand
TTGGAATGACGTGACCGGGATAATAGACGGAGTTGCCACGCTGAAACGCCTCTTTGTCCAGCGGAGAGCCGGTTTGCACATAGTGCGAGACATCGGCAATGTGTACGCCGAGACGAACGCGCCCATTGGGCAGCGATTCCAGAGAAACGGCATCGTCAAAATCCTTGGCGGTGTCGCCGTCAATGGTAAATGTGACCAATTCGCGCAGATCCAGCCGTCCGACGCAGTCGGCATCCGAAACGGAGGAGGGTATGCGCCTGGCTTGCTCGGCGGCTTGCGGCGTGAAGGAATCCGGCACGTCGTTTTCATGCAGAATGGAGGCGATGGCGGATTCCATTGTCGCACCAGAGCCGAATACCTTGGTGACAACGCCCTGCGGCAAATATTTATCTGACCCGCGGAAGGTGATTTGCACTGCCACACGGTCGCCGACCTGCGCGCCATTGAGGTGCTTTTTGCTGATAACAATGTCGGGATAATGCCCGCTGTCCGCGTGAAAGACCACCATTTTGCCGCGTAAGGATAGACAGCCGTTCCGTGTATCGCGGTTTTCTGACAGGATGCGGTAGACCTCCGCCTCCGTTCGTCCCTCCTCCGGATGAGATGCGCCGCGCCGGTGACTGTGCGTCTCCAGCTGGTGGACGAGCACGCGGTCGCCGTTCCATGCGCCGCCGTCACGGTGCGGGGGAATGAACAGATCCGCGCCGCCGGAATCCGGTGTGACAAAATTGTAGCTGCGTCCCGTGGAACAGAACGTTCCCGTCTGGCAATGATAATATTCAGGGCGGGCATAGCGGCTGCCGCGTGCGCGCAGGAGCAGACCCTCGTTGACCAGATCGGTGAGCAGGGCGGTCAATTGCTTGTGCGGGATACGAACGCCGCGTTTGTTCAGCTTTTTCGCCAGAAGCTCCGGCGTCTGCGGCTGCTCGGTGAGCGCGAGAATGGCTTCGCGAAACAGGGCTTCCTGGGATTGTGTATTCATGTACTCGATACCTCCGTTTCCGCAAGGAATTGCTTACCACTATTATACCAGATGTTTCGCGGAAAAACACCATTCTCCCACGAGGATTGCACAAAAAAACAAAAAACGGCTTCCTGAGCGCTCTCAGGAAGCCGTCCGATATTCGATTTTTTTACTCCTCAGGCATTGCCGGGACCTTGCACCCGGTCGAGCCAAGGCTCTTCGCTGCCCATCGGACTCACCTGCTTTCTGTGTGACAGAAATACCATTTTGAATACAATACGTTGTGAAATCAATATGATATATACTTTCTGCTGGGCGATTTCGCCCGTTACGAACAGAGAGCAAGATCATCAATTGCCGGTTGGGAGATGTCTCCCGCTCCGTCCAATCTTTGGTTGGGAAATGGTGTCCCTTGAAATCACACTCTTAAATGGCGATTCAATCAATATCACACGATTTAATCGTTATACGTACATTTAGAAGGATAACGCCTGTACTCAAGCGTTTATGATTACAAAATCATTGGGGTTTAACCCATGGGACTCACTCACTTTCCACAAAGACTGTTTCAGAATAATCGCTGAAACAATTCCTTGGGTAAGTACGCCCTTGTGCCTGTATTACATGGACACGGAATGGAAACCGCTTCTTCGATTATTCGATGCAATTGATACCACGATGCCGACAGCGAGCCTTCCGGCAGGCGATCGGTGATTCTGCGACTACCATGGGACTCACGCTCCTTTCGCAGGTAGTACTCTCAAAACCATTCCCTCTATGTAATAAAAGAAGGAGAAGGGAGAAGGTTCTGCCCTCTCTCTTTTCTGACTGGTTTCAGCGACTCTTTTTTGTATCTAAACTATAACATCTCTAAGGGAGAAAGTCAAGCGAAAAACAGAAAAAATATAATATTTTTAAAAAATAAATGCGGACAAATGTGAAAAACATGTGAATTTTACAACTTTTATTGACTTTGTACTTGAGAAGGGGTATAATAAATATATTGAGGGTTGCTGAAAAGTATACCCTCTGTTTTTATATAGGGTTTTGATTACAAATAGTATTGGAAGAACGGCGGCACGGCGGGCGGCTGCACCGATGCGGAACAATAGGGCGGCGGACATCCATCAATTTGTGAAAAAGCATGGAAATATTCGTGGAAAGTTCGTCATTTTGTTGCGTGCAGATTGTGCGGCGTTGCCGTATAATGTATAATAACTATACTATACTGTTCCACTCACAAAGGAGAAGATTGTTTCATGAATCGAAAGACCCTTGTTGTACTGTTTGGCGGCTTGTCGTCGGAGCACGACGTATCCTGCCTCTCGGCGGCAACGGTTCTGCGCAATGCAGATAGAGAAAAATATGAGGTTCTGCCGGTTGGCATCACCCGCGACGGCGAATGGTTTTTGTATGAATCGGATAATTTCGATGCGGTGGCAGACGGAAGCTGGAAAACCACCGGCGATCTTGTTCCGGCGATTTTGTCGCCGGATCGCCGCGTGCATGGGCTGCTGATCTCTCGTGACGGCGCAGTGGAGACTCGCCGCGTGGACTGCGTGTTCCCCGTGCTGCACGGCATTGGCGGCGAGGACGGCACAATGCAGGGTCTGTTGGAGCTGGCGCACATTCCGTATATCGGACCGGGCGTCGCCGCGTCTGCCAACAGCATGGACAAGAGCATCACCAAGATGATCATCGCGCAGGCGGGCAGCGTTCGTCAGGCGGCATTCTATCTGGCGCGCCGCGTGGAGTTTCGTGCAAATCCGGAGGAGATCACACTGGAGGCAGAGGAAGCACTCGGCTCGTATCCGGTGTTTGTCAAGCCGTGCTCACAGGGTTCCTCGGTCGGTGTCAGCAAGGCAACCGATCGCATCTCGCTGCGGCAGGCGCTGGAGGAGGGCTTCCTCTATGACAGCAAGGTGCTGGTAGAGGAATTCATCGACGGACACGAAATTGAGGTTGCAGTGTGCGGCAATGAAAATCCGACGGCGACCGTGGCAGGCGAAATTGCGCCGAGCCGCGAGTTTTACTCATATGAAGCCAAGTACATCGACGGTTCCTCCGGTCTGTATATTCCGGCGCACATCAGCGACAGCGCGATGCAGCGGGTTCGCGAGGATGCCGTGCGCGTCTACCGTGCGTTGGACTGCAAGGGCATGGCGCGCGTGGACTTCTTCTGCACCTATGCCGAGGATGAAATTGTCTTTAATGAAATCAATACCCTGCCGGGCTTCACGAATATCAGCATGTATCCGAAGCTGCAGGAGTATTCCGGAACGCCGCTGCCGGAGCTGCTCGACCGTTTGGTTGCGCTGGCAATGGCACGGTACGACGACTGAGGCGGCAGACGTTCACAATACAACACGTGTAAAGTGAAATTCGCGAAAACAAGCGGATAGAAAGGAATAGGGGAGCAGCATGAATTCCAACGCAGAGAATCTGAAGAAGGATGTCGTCATTACGATTGTCAGCCGTCAGAATTATGCAGGATGCGAACCGGATCAAATTGATCTGATTACCACCGGTCGGCTGTACAAGCGCAACGGAAAGTTCTATATCTCGTATGACGAGAGCGAGCTGACCGGCATGGAGGGTTCGCGCACGACGCTGAAGGTCGAGCCCAAGCAGATCACGATGACGCGGACGGGTACGCATCCGTCGCAGATGATGTTCACCGAGCATGAGCGTCGGGTCGGTCTGTATTCGACCGAGATTGGCGAGGTTGCTATTTCCACCCATACGTCGCAGCTGTCCAGCACGATTGACGAAAACGGCGGCGCGATTGCCATTGACTATACGGTGGAAATCGACGCGAGCCTGGCGGGAGCACATCGGTTTGAGCTGTCGGTGCGCCCGTCGTAAACCGAAAGGCAACACCGTGTGATGGCAATGCGTGAATCGCATTGCTGTGCGGCGTTGCGACAAGAAAACCAGAGGAAAGGAATTATCCATCCATGAATATGATCGAACAGGCGAAGCGGCAGGCGGCGCAGGTCGTTGCTGCGGCATATCAGTCCGCCGTAGCGGCGGGTACCCTGCCGGAGGGCGATGTCCCGACGGTTGCGGTTGAAATCCCAAAGGATAGCAAAAACGGTGATTACGCGTCATCGTTTGCCATGCAGTGCGCCCGTGCGCTGCATATGGCGCCACGCAAGATCGGCGAAGCGCTCATCGAACAGATGAAGCTGGATGACACCTATTTTACGGAGGTCACGATTGCCGGTCCGGGATTCCTGAATTTCCGTTTGGGTCAGCGCTGGTATGCCGAAGCGCTACCGCCTCGGCATACC
>CAVBHI010000275.1:0-5651 GCA_963595115.1 bacterium | reverse complement strand
CTGGACAAAGAGGCGTTTCAGCGTGGCAACTCCGTCTATTATCCCGGTCACGTCGTTCCAATGCTCCCATTTGAGCTGTCCAACGGCATTTGTTCGCTGAATCCTCATGTTGATCGTCTGGCGTTTTCCGTCCTTATGGAGCTTGGCACGGACGGACAGCGCTATCAGGTCGCGTTTCACCGCTCGGTTATCCGCTCCCATGCCCGCCTGACCTACAATCAGGTCAACGCCGCACTCACCGGCGACCAGACCCGCCGCAGCGAGTTAGGTGATCTCGTTCCAATTTTGGAACAGATGAACCGGCTTGCGCTCACCCTGCACCGCCTGCGGCTGGCGCGCGGCGCACTGGAGCTGGACATTCCGGAATGCGAAATCCGATGTGACGAAAACAACCATGTCACTGAAATCGGCAGCCGGGAACGCGGTCTCGGCGAACACCTCATCGAGGAATTCATGCTGATTGCCAACGAAACCGTCGCCGAGCATCTCAACCGCACCGGCTCTGCCGCTGTTTACCGTGTGCACGAGCAGCCCGATCCCAAAAAGCTGCGCGAGTTTGCGCAGGAAGCCCGCCTGTTCGGCTATCGCCTGCACGACGATGAGCTTCTCAAGGACACCCATGCCCTTCAGAATCTGCTTGACCGAATCCATGGAAAGGAAGGACAACAGGCGCTGCCGTCTCTGCTTCTGCGTGCGATGGCGCGCGCCCGCTATTCGCCGGACAATCTGGGACATTACGGCTTGGCGGCGAAGTATTATTTGCACTTCACCTCTCCGATTCGCCGTTATCCCGATTTGATGGTGCATCGTATGCTGGCAAAGCAGCTGGCAGGGCGGCAATCCACAGCGGAGGATCGCACAGCCTGTTCGGATGCCGCGTTGCAGTCCACCGCCCGCGAACAAGCGGCGGATGACTGCGAACGCCGCATTGACAAGCTGTATCAGGCGGAATATCTGTCGCACTATATCGGACAAACCTTCTCCGGTTATGTCTCCGGTGTGACGAATTTCGGCGTCTTTGTCTGCCTAGAAAATCAAATCGAGGGCTTGGTTCGTCTGGATTCCATGGAAAACGATTGGTTTGAATACGACCCGACCCGCATGACGCTGGTCGGAAAACGCAGCGGCAAGCGCTATTATCTCGGTCTGCCGGTGACGATCACCGTCGCCAATGCCTCACCGACCTCCGGACAGATTGATTTTCTGTTTACGGAGGAGTGAGCGGTTTTCTTAGGATAGATGAAATCGATGAGCGTAGGGGGCGGGTTGCCCGCCCCGCTTATACTGTGCCAAACAATACTGGACGGGGAACCCGTCCACTACGAAATAATTCCAACGCAAGTCCTCTAAATGAACATCTTACAATCAACTAGAGCTTTCAAACCTTCACACAACAAGAGACCGCTGTACCTCGTACAACGGTCTCTTTTGCATTCCTTACTTTTTCACGCGGAGCGGATACGCTTCGCTCTTTGCGCTGAGATAATTATGTTCCTTCGTGTGCTTGCGGGCGCGAACGAAGAAATAGTGTTTCTTGCCCGCCTTCAGTCCGGAGACCACCGCGCTGGTTTTCTTGCCCGATACGGTAATTTTTTTGACTATGCCGTTCAAATTTGGCGTCGTCGATGCGATCACAACATAGCTGTTCGCCTTGCTGTTTTTCTTCCACGAAACCGTCGCCTTACCGCGCGTTTTGCTGCTCACCTTGGTGACCTTCGCCTGAGACAGATAATAGCCACGGATCGGCTTGCTGAACATCATCGTTCCATCCGGATAGACAAACGCCGCCTTATACCGATACCAGTGTCCGTTTTTCACGTCACGATCCAGCAGACCAATGGTATGCTGCTCCCCGTTTTCCTGATACTCGTCCACCTTGCGGTATTCCGTGCCGGACGCCGTCTTTACCCGTCGATACAGCTGCGTTGTGTTCACGCCGCTGCCCGGAATGATCTCCGCCGCCGACCAGCTGTCCACCACAATACCGTCCTTGGTATTGCGTGTTCCGTCAAGCTGCCATGTCTTTGTCTTGTTCTGCTCCTTTGTCTGTACGCAGACCGCGCCGTCCGATTCCGCCGCAGCGGTCGGATTGCTCACCGCATACGCCCCCGGCGCCAGCATTCCTGCCATCAGCAGCGCCAGCACAGCCTTTTGGCCTAACTTCTGTTTCATGCCTTAACAACCTCCCCTTTTACAGCAATCATTTAGAATAAAAGCGGTATCTAACACCAGCCTTACTCTCATAGGATGCATTAAAATTAATATACCGTGCTGCACTCGAACGCCATCCATCTGCAACAATAAGATAATTTGATGATTTTCCATTATACGATGCAGTGCAATATCCAACAACATTTACTGCATGTCCTACGGTTGCATTATTCTTTAACCTAATCGTACTACTAAATGTAGTAGATATGTTCTTGTTTACACTATTCTTAAAATACTTATATGATGGATTCCAGTTATATGTAGCTTTACACGTTTTATTAGTATATTGCGAAGCATATCGTTGCATTCCTGGTCCAAGTTCTCTTCGCAGTGTGGAACCGTGCAACAGCCCCATCTTCTTTTTTTATTACCGCATCATCGCGCCGCACACAATCGCCGCCGCCAGACACGCCACCGACAACACGGAAAACACCAGTTGCAGCTGAAATTTCCGCGCCGCTTTTTTCTCCAGCTTATCCGCATCAATGATATGCTCGTGCTTAATCAGCTGCATCGCCTTGCCGTCCCGTTTTGCCGTCGAGCGGTCGCTGAGCTTGTCCGTTTCGACCTCCAGCTTATTCCAGTCGCGCGACAGCCGCAAAACCAATCCGATGCCGCCGAACACCAGAAATCCCAGCAAAAAGGCAATCATCACAAATTTCATCGTCCGATCCTCCCGTGATATATCCTCGGATAAAAAACGGGCGCTGCCACCGGCAGCGCCCTCTGTTCTCTCAGCTCAGCATACACAGAATCAGCGAAAGAATCACAAAGACGACACCGAATACCGTCGTGACCTTTGCCAGAATTGCATCCACGCCTGTGCTCTTGTTTCTTCCATAGAACGTGTCCGCTCCGCCCGAAATTGCACCGGACAGACCGCGAGACGGCGCCTTCTGCAAAAGAACCGTAACAATCAAAAACAGGCATGCAATAACCTGAATGACACTCAATACTGTAACCATTGATTTTCCTCCGTCATGGTATTTTCATTCGCCCGAATCTCTTCCGGCGTTTCTTTCTATAAATATAGTTTATTGTAGCATGACCCACTTCGCTTTTCAAGAAAAATCTTTGTCTGCGACGGGATTCTCCGGTTATTGTTCCGGATAAGCGCCTTCATCGGTCAGGCGGCGCAGCGCGGCGACAACCACCGGCTTGTCCTCCTTATAGGTCACGCCGTACCACTGTGCGCTTGTGCTGAGTACCAGCGCAATCGCCTTATCGCTCTGAATCAGGCGGTCTACCTCCGAGGGCAGATAAAATTCCGCCTTCATCGGATCGGCCGGCAGCTTATGATGCAGAAAGTCCATCATTCCGGTTTCCAGCTCATCCAGGAACGACGGGGTAAAGCCCCACATGTTCATCGAAACCAGCGTTCCCTCCGGAATCCGTCCTTCCTCCGGATCGCGGATGACCCCTTCCGCATCGCGCGAAATCTTCGTGCGCTCGGTAATCGCCGTCAGATGTCCGTTGCAGTCGGTACGGCAGATACCGCGCGCCACTGTGCCGTTTTCCGTCAGCGTATTCTCTACCAGATACCCTACCATGCAATACGCATAGCGTGCGCCATCCTTTGCCTGGCTTAGATACTGATACATTTTTTCAAACGCATCCGCTCCGTAAAAGTCATCGGCATTGATAACGGCAAACGGTTCGCGGAACATGCCGCGCACACAATATACCGCGTGTCCCGTGCCGAGCGGCTTGGTGCGCCCCTCCGGCGCTGTATATCCCTCCGGCAGCCGCTCCAGCGTCTGATAGGTATATTCTACCTTCATCAAGCCTTCCGCGTACTGTCCGATGCGTTCATGAAACGCTTCGCGCATTTCTTCCTTGATGATAAACACCACATGGCGGAAGCCCGCCTTCCATGCATCATATATTGAATAATGCAGAATAATCTGTCCACTCGGTCCAACCGGCTCAATCTGTTTCCATCCCCCAAAACGCGAGCCCATGCCTGCCGCCATCACTACTAATACTGGATTTGCCATGATTTTTCCTCCATCATCCCGCCCCATAGCGGTCATATATCTTTCTTTTTTAATTATACAAAATCATCCGGCGCTTTACAATATTCTTGCGTTCATTCGGAATAAGCTTTGTTCATTTCACAAAAAACTTCCTTGTTCATACAGAATTTACAGACAAATTCTGCACCTTCTTATTGAATCACACGGCAGAAGCGAGTATGATAGGTACAATAACTGCTGCCCATGTACAGCCCACCGCCTTTGCCTTGCGGTATCCCGGTGCAGCCATTTTTCCAAAGGAGTTTTCTCGAATGAGACGAAATACATCGCAGTTCCATGAACCGTATCGTTCCCGTTCCTACGAGGAGGATTGGGATGCAACCCGCCCGCTGCCACGCACCGGACAGGGCTACGAGCCATCGGACGGCAGCCGCTATGACCGCCGCTACAATAACCGCCGCTCTGATCCGCGCCGCCGCTCCCCCCAGCGCACGTCCCGCCAGCAGCGACCAACGCAACCCTCTCGCCGACAGTCCCCGCCGACACGGCATCCCAAGAAAAAGCGGCGCATCCTCCCCATCCTTGTCGTTCTTCTTCTGGCGCTGATTGCCGGTACGGTTCTGTTCGTCAATCATCTATTCAGCAGCTATAATTATGATGACACAAACGAATCCGCGCTGACGCTGGACAATCGCTCAGTCAATATCGCGCTGTTCGGTGTGGACACCCGCGAGGGCAACGCCGAGAGCGGAACGCGTTCGGATGCCATCATGATTATGAACGTCAACGGCAACACCGGTAAAATCAAGATGGTCTCCCTGATGCGCGACAGCTATGTCAACATTCCGGGCTATGGTATGACCAAGCTGGCACACGCCTACAGCTACGGCGGTCCACAGCTGGCGATGGATGTCTTAAATCAAGATTTCGACTTGAATATCTCCGAGTACATCGCCGTTGACTTCGGCGAGATGGCAAACATCATCGACTCCGTCGGCGGTGTCAAAATCAATGTCACCAAGGCGGAGCGCAAGGAAACCAACAAGTTCATCAAGGAGTATTGCAAGGCAAACGGACTCAAATATAAGAAAAACAAAATCCGCAAGTCGGGCATGCAGAAGCTCAACGGTGTACAGGCCATGACCTACGGACGCATCCGCAAGGGCAACACCGGCGGCGACTGGAGTCGAACCGAGCGGCAATCCACTGTTCTCAATCAGGTTTTTGCCAAGGCGACAAGTGGCAATCCGATCACACTGGTGCGCTTTCTCAACGGCTTAATGCCAAACATCACGACCTCGCTGAGCAAGGATGATTTTATGCTGCTTGCCAAAACGGCGGTGCGAAAGGGCAAGCCAAAGATGGAACACACCCGTCTCCCGCTGGATGGCGAATGGCGCTACGGCACAACCGCCGACGGCATGTCGGTCATCACATTCAGCGATGAGGTTCTCGCTCAGCATT
>CAVBHI010000274.1:0-2192 GCA_963595115.1 bacterium | reverse complement strand
GCCGGAACTGCTGCGGGAGCTTTGCAAGCTGGATTTTACATGGGTTCGCGTACATTATCTGTATCCGGATGAAATTACGGAAGAGATGATTGATGTCATTGCCGAAGAACCGAAGATTGTCAAATATTTGGACATTCCGCTTCAGCACGTCAACAACCGTATCTTGTCGGCAATGCATCGCCGCGGTGACGCCAAGTATTTGACCGAGCTGCTGCATCATCTGCGGCGGCGGATTCCGGGCGTGGTGCTGCGAACAAGCCTGATCGTTGGTCTGCCGGGAGAGACGGCGGCGGAATTTGAGGAGCTGTGCGAATTTCTGCGAGAGACTGAAATTGAGCGCGTCGGCGTGTTCTGCTATTCGCCGGAGGAAGGCAGTGAGGCGGCAGAAATGCCGGATCAGATTGACGAGGAAACCAAGCAGGAGCGCCGCATGATTATTGAGGAGCTGCAATCGGATATTCTGGATCGCTTTGCAGCCCGTATGAAGGGCAACCTGATTGAGGTGCTCTGCGAGGGCTGGGATTTGGAAACCGGATTGTATTATGGGCGAAGCTTTGCGGACTCGCCGGATGTTGATGGACGGGTGCTGTTTGACAGCGCGTTCTCTGTGGAGGAGGGCGAGTTTGTTCCGGTTCGCATCACGGGGGCGCACGGCGCTGACTTGGAGGGCACGGCGGAGACGGCGGAGTGAGCCGGATACGCTTGTTGACACACAAGGTAAGGAGGGAGACTTGCTATTATGACACTTGCAAATAAGATTACGTTGACGCGAATCGCCTTGATTCCGGTTCTGGTTATCCTGATGGTGGTAGGCACGTCGGCATGTATGATATGGGCGCTGATTCTGTTTTTGGTGACGAGCGCTACCGACTTCCTGGATGGATATGTCGCGCGAAAGTATAATCAAGTAACCGATTTCGGAAAATTTGTTGATCCGCTGGCGGACAAGCTGCTGGTGACGGCGGCGCTGGTGATGTTTGTGGATCAGGGGCTGATTTCCGGCGCGATGGTATGGATTATTCTAGCGCGCGAATTTATCATCACATCCCTGCGCACGATCGCGGCGATGAAGGGGACGGCGATGGCAGCCGCATGGTCCGGCAAGGTAAAAACCTGTGTACAAATTGCCGGCGTTATCGTCATCTTCCTGTGCGAGATTGTCTCCGGCGGTGAGATGGGCGCGACGACGGCGGCGCTTTGTACGGTAGCTGGCTGGATTATGACCATCGTCACGCTGTATTCCGGCTACGATTACCTCAGCCGCAACTGGCAGTTGATTGCTGACGGTGCAACCAAGAAGAAATAATAGAAGCCAGAAGGGAGCTTATTGAATATGAAGCTGTATAATTCTATGACCCGAACCAAGGAGGAATTTGTCCCGATTGAAGCGGGAAAAGTAAAGATGTATTCCTGCGGTCCGACGGTATATAACTATTTCCACATCGGCAATGCGCGTCCGTTTATCGTTTTTGACACGCTGCGCCGGTATTTGGAATATCGCGGATATGAAGTGAAGTTTGTTCAGAACTTTACGGACATTGACGATAAGGTTATCAAGAAGGCCAACGAAGAGGGGGTGACCTATGATGTCATCGCCGACCGCTATATTAAGGAGTACTTCGTTGACGCGAAGGGTCTTGGCATCCGTCCGGCAAGCGTACACCCGCGCGCGACGGAAACGATGGATGCCATTATCCAGATTGTACAGACGCTGATTGACAAGGGCTATGCCTATGCTGTGGACAATGGCGACGTTTACTTCCGCACGAAGAAGTTTGCCGACTACGGTAAGCTGTCACACCAGCCGCTGGATGACTTGCAGGCGGGCGCACGTATTTCGGTTGGTGAGAAGAAGGAAGATCCGATGGACTTCGCCGTATGGAAGGGCGCGAAGCCGGGCGAACCGAGCTGGGAGACGCCATGGGGTACAGGTCGTCCGGGCTGGCACATTGAGTGCTCGGCGATGGTCAATAAGTACCTCGGCAAGACAATTGATATTCATTCCGGCGGCAAGGACTTGATCTTCCCACACCACGAGAATGAGATTGCCCAGTCGGAGTGTGCCAACGGCTGTGAATTTGCGCATTACTGGCTGCACAACGGCTTCCTGACGATTGACAATGAGAAGATGTCCAAGTCCAAGGGCAACTTCTTTATGGTTCGTGATGCGGCAAAGGTATACGGCTATGAGA
>CAVBHI010000273.1:0-3145 GCA_963595115.1 bacterium | reverse complement strand
GAACAGCATATTGTGGACACGCTGAAGGAATGGCAATTGAAGCTTGGCGGAGGAGATAAGCATGTGCGCCTATATTATCCGCTGGATTCGCTGTGCGGCTATCTGGGACTGCCGATGGACAGTACAATGGATGCCGTGATGTCTGAGACAGAGACATATCTGCGTGAAAATGCCTCCTATTTGGGGACACCGGCGCTATATGAATCCAATGGTCGAGTCTGCATTGAAATTCCGGAGAAGGGTTGTGCCTATGTGGAGAAAAACGTTCCGTTGTCGGAATTTTTAACGGGATTTTTGCAGGCGTTGAAGCAGAATAGTATGCAGGCTTTGCGCGATTATTTTGCCGAATTTGGTGCGAAGCATGGCGGATGTGTCAAGGAGGACGTGGACGAGGAAGATGGCGATACGGTTCTTTACTTCGAGCCGGAGGATGTTGAGCCTTATGTGTACTGCGTCAATGACGATGTTCTCAGTATCACCTACCACCGATTTGCCAGAGCGGATTATGAACGCTCGAAAAAGCGGTGAACCATATTCTTGTCAAGGAAGAACAAGCGTAGTATAATAATGGCGATTTCTTCGGTGAACAAAGGAGTTTGGCTATGTTAGTCGATTTACACACACATACGCAGTATTCCTATGACGCGGAGTCGGGCAGTGTGGAAGACAACGTCCGCGCCGCGATTGAAAACGGGATTTCTGTTCTGGGTTTTACGGAGCACGTGGATTTTTTCCGCAAGGCAGAGCACATCATTGCGGATGTGGCGCAGGAGCGGGAGGATATTCTGCGATGCCGAGAAAAATACGGCGACCAAATCAAGCTGTTGATCGGCGTGGAGCTGGGACAGCCGCACGGCAATCCGGCGGCAGCAGAGCGGTTTTTGTCAGAGCATACCTTTGACTATTGCATTGGTTCCCTGCACGCGATGCCGAATGATTTGGATCTGTATTTTCATAAATATGCGGAGCTGGACTGTGACCAGCTGCTGCACGAATATTTTGACGAAGTGGAACGCATGGTGGACTACGGCGGATTTCAGGTGCTGGGACACATTGATTACCCGCTGCGCGTGATGAAGCTGCCGGACAACCACCCGACGTTTGCAGGATATATGGATCGCATTGAACCGATTTTGCGCAAGCTCATTGACAAAGGCATTGCGTTGGAGAGCAATGCGAAGAGCTTGAACGGTTGGCAGAAGCAGATAGGACCGGAGGACTTTGTTTTACGACGATACCGCGAGTTGGGCGGTCAGCTGTTGAGCGTGGGGTCGGATTCGCATAGTCCGAAGACAATGGGGAACGGCATACAGCAGGCAATGGATCGCCTGTGTTCCCTTGGGTTTTCGCACGTTACGTATTTTGAAGAGGGCAGACCGCATCGTCTGCCGCTGTAAGGAGCTTTGCTATGACACAACAGACGATCTGCGCTCACGCAAAAATCAACTTGACCCTGGATGTTACAGGAAAGCGAGCGGATGGCTATCATTTGGTGTCAATGGTCATGCAATCGGTGGGACTGCATGATGTTGTGACGGTTTCGGCGCACACGGGAAGCGGCGATATTGTGGTGACAACCGATCAGGCGGCGCTGCCGAATGACCGCAGCAATCTGTGTTGGCGTGCAGCGGAGCAATTTTTTGCAGAAACCGGTATGGAAAATGACGGTGTGCGCATCGAAGTACGAAAAAATATTCCGGTTGCCGCAGGCATGGCGGGCGGAAGCACGGATGCAGCGGCAGTGCTGTTTTTGCTTAATCGCCTGTATGAAGCGAACCTGTCCCAAGAGCAGCTGTGTGATATTGGACTGAAGCTGGGGGCAGATGTACCATTTTGCCTGTGCGGCGGCACAATGCTCGCGGAGGGAATCGGAGAACAGCTGACGCACTTGCCGGATGCACCGAGCCTGATTGTACTGCTGTGCAAGCCGCCGCTTGGAGTCTCCACGGCAGACATTTACCGTGCGCTGGATGATTGCGATATTGTGCAGCATCCAAATACACAGGCGATGCAGCAGGCGATTGCAGACAGGGACCCGGTGCGCATATCGCAGCTGTTGGAAAACGTGATGCAGCCGGTGACGGCGAAGCGCCGACCGGAAATTATGGATATTCGCCAGATTATGCTGGATGGCGGCGCAATGGGTGCTGTCATGAGCGGCTCCGGTCCGACGGTGTTTGGATTATTTTCAGAGGAAGAAACGGCAGCATCGGTATACCGTGTACTGAAAGCAAGGTATCAAGATACGATTTTAACAAACTTTTCGACTGCTGCATTGACTGAAGCGTAACGTATTTGGTTATCCTTTCCATGTGTTGGGAAAGGAGATGGCAACAATGACGATGTTTCGCAGGCGGTTAGAATGTACCATGATATTGACACTGATTTTTGTCTTGGGTTATGCGGCGATGAGCGCAGACAGCCAGCGCATGTTGGCAGATGATATTGTCCGTTTGCGTGTGGTGGCAAATTCCGATTCCGCTGAGGATCAGCAAATCAAGCTCCGTGTGCGCGACGCAGTGATTCGAGAAGTTTCGACTTGGGAGCAATCGGCAGACAGTGCGGCAGGTATGCTGACGCTGCTGCAGCAGCACCAAACGGATATTGCCCGTGCGGTGTCACGGACATTACGGCAAAACGGATGCGCTGCAACGTTTACCATTCGACTGGATCAGGATTATTATCCCACTCGACAGTATGACACCTTTTCGCTTCCTGCGGGAGAGTACCGAGGACTGCGTATCTTCTTGGGCGATGCCAAAGGGCATAACTGGTGGTGTGTGCTGTACCCGTCGCTGTGTTTGGATGCTGCGGGAGCGGAAGAAAAGCTGACGGAAGAAGAGCGGGGATTGATTTATCAGAAGAATTCCGAGTATGTTATCCGATTTCGCACAGCAGAAGCGCTGGGAGAGCTAAAGGCACTGCTGAACGAGTGACAAGGAGGAAACCATTGAGAAAATTGTTTGCTGGTGCGGCGGAAATGCGCGAGTGTCCGCGTACACGCCAAGCGGCGTATGGACTGTTGCTGTTTTTATGCGTTTTTATCCCACTGCGCAGCCCATTGGCAGATTTAACAACAGCGGCGGTGAAGGCGATGCCGGATGTGTTGATTGTGCTGCTGCTTGTCTGTTTTTTTGCAGAGAGC
>CAVBHI010000272.1:0-5235 GCA_963595115.1 bacterium | reverse complement strand
GTATAGGAAGATTCGCTGACACTGCCGGTGCTCTCCGAAGCGCTTGCCGCTGCGGTCGAGGTAGACTTAGCTCCGGTTAATGCATTCTCAACCGCCTCCTTGATACCCCGGGAGCTATACGTCGCACCGGATACCGAATCGACCTCCCACGTCTGCTGCTCAATAATCGAGTCGATCAGCGCCGTAGCGCGGTTGAAAAAGCTGGCATCATCCACATTGCTCAAAACTGTCACATCGGTAATCTGCTTCTTTTCTACCTTGACCTGTACCTTTACTTCGCCCTTATATCCCGTGCCAACACCGGTATATGTGCCGTCTTTATACTCTCCCTTCGCACTTTTCGCCTTTTTCATCTGTTCCTGTGCCACGTCACCTTCGGCAGCCGCAGCTGTCGTCCAGTCAATCGCGTCCAGAATCGGCTTGCTCTGCTGGAAGCCGAACGCTGCCATTGCCGTCAATGCAACAGCAGGAAGAACTTGTGCTGCATACTTTCCATACTTCATGTCATTTTCTCCTTGTCTTATGGTTCAATTGTTGTCCCACGCTAATATCATATCACGTTTCTTCGAGATGTGCTACCTCAAATTTTTCCCGTGATTCAAAACAATCTTCCAACCCCTCGGTAATGGTAATCGAGCCGTCATCCTCAACCAAGACTGCCTGAAATTCATCCGAATGCTCCCGCCAGTACTCCAACGCCTTGTCACGTCCCATGACAAACAACGCCGTTGACAGCGCATCGCCCATCGTTCCGTCATTGCCGACAATCGTTACCGAGCTTAAACCACTCCTCGCCGGTGAGCCAGTCTCCGGATCAAGAATATGCCAATAGGTCTTTCCGTTTTTCTTGAAAAACCGCTGGTATCCTCCTGAGGTATCCACAACACAGTCCGTTACGGCAACTGCGCCAATAGTTTTTTCATTATCCGATGGATTCATGATGCCAATCCGCCAAGGCTGTCCATCCGTTTTGCTGCCAATCAACTCCACGGTGCTTCCACCCAAGCTGAGCATTGCCGATTCTATACCCTGCTCCTTCATAATATCACGCAGGCGATCTCCCAGATAGCCCTTGGCAATACCACCGAGGTCGATTTCCGTCCCCTTGTCCAGCATCATGGTATTCGTATTGGTTTCTAAATGCACCTTATCGCCGCCGACACGTTTGAGCAGCTTCTTTCGCTTTTTCTTGCTGAGAACATGATATTTCTGCGTCGGGAAGCCCCATTCTCTGGTGAGCGGATACATCGTAACGGTAAACGCACCGTCCGTCAAATCCTCAATTTTCAACGCGTGCTCGATGAGCTCCTCTGTCTCATCCGAAATGAGAACGGTATTGCCCTCATTCGCCAGAGTAATCTCGCTGTCCTCTATGCTGACAGAGAACAGTTCATCCAACCGCGTAATCTCCTCCACACATTCATCAATCGCTGTCTGTGCATTCGCACCGTATGCAGTTAGCGACATATAGGCATCCATGGCAAAGACATCCTTCTGAGCCGACGGAATTTCGCCGGACTGCTGCACCACCGCGCTACCGCTACCGCTGCCCGTTGCCGCTGTCTTTCCGCAGCCGACACATATCGCCGCCGTCAGCACCGCCGCAGTACATACCAGCGCAAGACATTTGGTTTGCATCTTCATAGCTAATTGACTCCTTTTTTACATGTTTGCCACTTATTTTGATGCCATACGCCCTTCGGGATGGTATCTGCAATTACGGGGAAAGGCTGGGACACCAGTCCCAGCCTTTCACTTGTCATGAAAGCGTCTCGATTATTTCTTAACCTTGACAGACTTTACCGCACTCCAATTAGAGTAGTAGGTTGCGCCATTTGCCTTCTGATAAGCACGAACGCGAACGTAAACTCTCTTGCCTCTCTTCAGCGACTTCAGCGTCTTTGTCGTGGAAGAAGTAGCAACCTTCTTACCGGAAGCAATCTTCGACTTGCTGTTGGAGTACTGAATCTGGTACTTCGCACCAGCAACCTTTGCAACCTTTACGGTAGCGCGACCCTTCTTGGTGGACTTCACGCTCGTAACTCTGGAGGTCTTCGGTGTTACCTTGACCGTCACCTTCTTGGTTGCTACCGTTGTGGTAGTGGTGTTGCCATCCCAGTCGGTCTCCGTTACCTCTGCGGCAATCGTGATAACCGCCTTGCCTACTCGCTTCTTGCTGACCGTAACCTTGCCGTTCTCGTCAACCTTCGCAATTTTGGTATTGCTGCTGCTATACTTCAGAACGCCGCCTTCTGCATTGGTCGTTGCGTTCAACTTAAATGCCTTGCTGCCCTTTGCCTTTTTGACCGTGTTCGGTGCATAGATACGGCTTGCAACCTCCAGCTCAACCTCAATATCATTGTACTTCTCGTCCTGCATCGTGATGTAATAACCATCCGCCGGGCAATCCTTGCTCAGCGTCAGAACGCCAGTCGTTTTGTCGAAGCTGTACAGGGAGGAGTCAACCGTATCACGCCAACGCTCCACTGCCGTGATCTTGTAGTTTGCATCCGACGGAATGTTCTCCATCGTGATCTTTGCGGTGGTGTTCTCGTCGGTCGTGTTGACATCGGAAACCTTTGCCGTTGCACCAACGCGATTCTTGATGAAGGTGTTGGTCTCAACAACAACGTCCGCTGCGTCCTTCAACAGATACGTAACCTTTGTGATGGTGTTGCCATTCTTCAAACCATCGGTTCTCAGGTACGGGTTGTGGTTGCCATGCGGCTCTACAAAGACATCATCAACCGCCCAAGAGAACTCATTGGTGCGCAGCCAAGCGTTATCGCTATGCAGCATACCATAGTTATTGCCATTCTTATCGGTTACGATGATACCGTAGAGGTTATCGGTCGTTGCCAGCTCGGAAATGTTGTCGCCCAGATTGAGCTGATAGTCGCCCCAAGCGGTGTCGGTACGCAGCTCGACGGTAGTCTCTACCTTCTGCTCACCCTCATTGGAAACCATCTTGGTGAAGGTTCCATCGCCGTTGAGCACCTTGTACTCGGTCGTAAACGCCGTCGTGCTGTAGGTTGCACCATTCAAATAGTTCTGTACCTGCGCTGCGGTAGAGCCTTCCGTAAACTTACCTGATACATACGCATCGTAGACGGCTGCCGGAATCTTAACCTGAACATCCTTGATGCCGTACAAGTTGGTGTTAGTATACGTTGTTACCGTTTCACCCTTATCATTCGTCTCCGTCTTAGTTCTAGACTCTTCGTTGTTCTGCACGTTGGTCTCATACCAAGCCGTCGCATAGCGGGTGGACTTTCTGGAGGTCGCGGAAGTAACCGTGTCGTACATACCCTCCTCGCGATAAGAAGCAACCTTATCCGCCTCGGTATTAACCGTGCTGTCTTCCTTGATGTTGTTCAGCTCGCCATAGTAGAAGTCTGCATTAGACATATTCACGGTTGCATAGAAGTAACCGTCAATCAGCTGCGGCGTAACTGCAACGCCGGAGGAGATCTTGAGATCCTTGTAGCCATCGGAAACCATCGTGACGACATAATCTGTGCCGATTGCGCAATCCGCACTCAGCTTCAGAACACCGGTCGATGCATTGTAGCTGTACTGCGACGGGTCAATGGTAACACCGCGGCGTCCGCCCTTGACAATTTTGCCGACCGTGTAGTTCGCATCAGACGGAACTCCATCCAGCTTGATCTGTACTTCAGTGCCGTTTGCCGTCGTATACTTCGACGTTGCGCTTGCCGTTGCATTGGCAACTGCGGAAACATTCTTCAGCTTGCTATTGGTCTTAACGACGATGTCCGCCGTGTCCTTCAAAAGGTACTTGATCTGTGTGATCGTGTTGCCGTCCTTCAGACCATCTGTTCTCTGATACGGAATATGGTTTCCGTGCGGCTCCTGGAACTCGCTGTTTACTGCCCAAGAAAACTCATTGGTGCGCAGCCACGTGTTGTCGCTGTGCAGCATACCATAATTGTTGCCGTCCTTATCCGTCAGGATAATGCCGTACAGATTGTCCGTCGTTGCCTCCTCAGAGATATTGGAGCCCAGATCAATCTGGTAGTTGCCCCACGCGCTGCTTGTGCTAACCGTAACGTCGGACTCGACTTCCTTCTCTCCCTCGGTGGTAATCATTGCCGTGAAGGTGCCGTCTGCATTCAGCTGCTTGTACTCGGTCGTAAACGCGGTGCTGCTGTACGATGCGTTCTTCAGGTAGTCCTTGACAATTGCCAACGTGCTGCCGTCTTGGGCACTCGCCGCCATGATTGCCTTATAAACATCAACCGAAACCTTGATCTGAACGTCTTTGATGCCGTACAGGTTCGTGCCCGTCGCTTCACCGCTCGTTTCATTATTTGCTACGTCCGTTTCATACCACGAGGTAGCATAACGGGTGGATTTTTTCTGGGTTGCCGAAGTGACAGTGTCATACATACCCTCTGCACGATAGGTTGCAACCTTGTCCTCGGTACCGACTTTGGTCGATTCGCTCGCCTTTACATTGTTCAGTTCGCCGTAGTAGAAATCCGCGTTCTGCATGTTCACGGTAGCATAGTAATAGCCGTCCACAGCAACCGGATCGTTGCTGGATACCTCTGCCACACTGCCTTCGCTGAGCGCGATCTCTTCTGCAGCCAAGGCGCTCATCGGCAGCATACTCGCTGTCATCACGCCCGCGAGAACTGCAGCAAGCACTCTCTTGGAATGTTTCATATGGTTTTCCTTTCTTTTGTTAGTTGTTACTAACTGTAGAGGTTTTTTTATTTCCGCTCACACTGCTTCTTTCTGTGATACAGCGCCTACGGAAATTTCATCTTCAATTTTAACAGATTTGCATTTTCCCTCTACTCCATTTTTAAAAAAACAATCCATTTCGGTTCGCTTTTTCCAGCACAAAGCCCCGTCTTGTCGATTCATACAACAAGACAGGGCATCGCATTGAGGTGACTCCCAAAAGTTATATTTCCAGGTCCAACTTTTTGGGGTCGGTTCACAGTTCAGTTCACATTGGCGCTCTTTTTTTATTTTTACCGTGCGTGTTATTTTTGCCGGTATCAGCCGATTTTCCCCTCGTCCATATATCGCGCCAGCTCCTCTGCAAAATAGCTGATGTAAATATCTGCTCCTGCACGGTATGCACAGGCAGCCATCTCGCAGACAATTCTCTCTTCGTCCAGAAATCCCGCTCCCGCCGTTGTTTTTACCATAGAGTACTCACCGCTGACACTATATGCGGCAATCGGGAGATCGGTTGCGTCC
>CAVBHI010000271.1:0-3455 GCA_963595115.1 bacterium | reverse complement strand
AGCATCATCGAGCGAGCGAGGATGCCGCTGTGCTGGGACGGATTTTTATCAAATTGTTGGATAAGCTGCGTGACGAGTATCACGCGAACAATATCTCGGATATTAATCCGATTTTGGCGGGGCTCAAGGCGAAAACCGGCAGTCTAAAAAATCTGCGGCGGTATCATTTTATTGTGTTGGCGAAAAACCAGGTGGGACTCAAGAATCTGTATAAGCTGATTTCGTATTCGCATCTAAAATACTATAACAAAAAGCCAATCATGCCGCGTAGCGAACTGATTCGTCATCGCGAGGGCTTGATTTTTGGATCGGCGTGTGAGGCAGGCGAGCTGTTTTCGGCGATGGTTTCCGGCGCGGATCATGATGAGCTGGTGCGCATTGCATCGTTTTACGATTATCTGGAAATTCAACCGATTGGTAACAATCACTTTATGATTGAAAAGGGAATTGCCAAGGATGATGAGGACTTGCGGCAGTTTAACCGGCGCATTTTGGCGCTGGCGGACGAGCTGGGCAAGCCGTGCGTGGCGACGGGCGACGTCCACTTTCTGGAGCCGGAGGACGAGGCATTCCGCCGTATTTTGATGGCGGGACTTGGCTTTTCCGATGCAGACAATCAGGCGCCGCTGTATCTCAAGACGACGGATGAAATGCTGGAGGAATTCTCCTATCTGGGAGAGGATCGCGCGTTTGAGGTCGTTGTAACAAACACGAATAAAATTGCAGACTGGTGCGACACCCTGCGCCCTGTGCCGCGGGAAAACTATCCGCCGAAGATCGAAGGCTCTGCCAAGGAGCTGGAGGACATGTGCTACGAAAAAGCCAAGCGTATGTACGGCGATCCGCTGCCGGAGACGGTGAAAAAGCGACTGGATCGTGAGTTGGGCTCAATTATTGGCAACGGCTACGACGTGATGTATATGATTGCGCAAAAGCTGGTGGCGAAGTCCTTGCAGGACGGATATCTGGTCGGCTCGCGTGGTTCGGTCGGCTCATCGCTGGTTGCATTTATGTCGGATATTACGGAGGTAAACTCGCTGGCGCCGCATTATCTCTGTCCGGAGTGCCACTATGTGGAGTGGCATGAGAACGAGGGCTTTAGCTGTGGTGTCGATATGCCACCGAAAACGTGCCCGAAGTGCGGCGCGACACTGCGGCAGGAGGGCTTTGCCATTCCGTTTGAAACCTTTCTTGGCTTTAACGGAGACAAAGTACCGGATATTGACCTGAATTTCTCCGGCGAATATCAGCCGCGCATTCACTGGTACACGGGCGAGCTGTTTGGTCATGACCATGTGTTCCGCGCCGGTACGATCGGCACGGTGGCGGAAAAGACGGCGTATGGCTTTGTCAAAAAGTACATGGATGAGCGCGGCATGGACGTCGGACGGGCGGAGGAAAACCGCTTGGCGGCGGGCTGTACCGGCATCAAGCGAACGACGGGACAGCACCCGGGCGGCATGGTTGTCGTGCCGCAGGAGGTCGATATCTACGATTTCTGTCCGGTGCAGCACCCGGCGGATGACCCAACGTCGGATATTATCACGACACATTTCGAGTATCACTCGATTGATGAAAACCTGCTCAAGCTGGACGAGCTGGGTCATGATGACCCGACGATTATCAAGCATCTGGAAGAAATGACGGGCGTGGACGCACAGACCATTCCGCTGAACGATCCGGACGTCATGAGCCTGTTTACGTCGAATAAGGCGCTGAAATATACGACGGAGAATGACGATCCGATCCTCGGCAAGCTGGGCTGTGTGGCCGTACCGGAGTTTGGCACAAAGTTTGTCCGTGGCATGGTAATGGACACGAAACCAAAGACATTTGGTGAGTTGGTCAGCATTTCCGGTCTGTCACATGGTACGGACGTATGGCTGGGCAATGCGCAGGTTCTGGTTGAGAGCGGAAAAACGCTGAATGATTGTATCTGCTGTCGAGACGATATTATGAACTATCTAATGGGCAAGGGTGTAGAGCCGAAGCTGTCGTTTACCATCATGGAGGCTGTGCGAAAGGGCAAGGGACTCAAGCCCGAGTGGGAGGAAGCCATGACGGCGCAGAATGTGCCGGATTGGTATATTGATTCATGCAAAAAGATCAAGTATATGTTTCCGAAGGCACACGCCGTAGCATATGTCATGATGGCGCTGCGCATTGCATGGTTTAAGGTGCATCGCCCGCTTGCGTTTTACAGCGCCTATTTTTCCATTCGCGCCAAGGGATTTGACGCGTCCTGCATGGTGCTGGGCGATGCGGTGTGTCTGGACAAGCTCAAGGAGTTGAAGGGCAAGGAGCGGGATAAGACGATTTCGGCGGCGGAGAAGGACATGATGACGACGCTGGAGGTTGTCCACGAATTTTACCGGCGCGGCTTTACATTTGCGCCGATGAATGTTTACAAGTCGGACGCGACGAAATTCTTAGTGGAGGAGAACACGCTGATTCCGCCGTTTACGAGCCTGCCGGGTGTGGGCGAACAGGCTGCGCTGTCCATTGTGGAGGAACGCAAGAACGGCGAATTTCTGTCTCAGGAGGATATTGTCGTGCGCTGCCCGAAGGTATCGCAGAGTGTTGTCGATCTGCTGGGTCAGATCGGTGCGCTGGACGGTATGGCCAAAAGTACACAGGTCAGCTTATTTTAATTTTTCGTCATTTTGTCTGGACAATTGTGTTGAAATTGAAGGATTTCTCGCAATTCCTGAAAAGGTTTTGCAAAATTTCAAAAAAACAGCTAAAAATCTTGACTTTATTTTGCACAAATGTTATTATGTTAGCACGCTAAAGCGATGAAATCACAGGAAGATTTGAGGGAATCATTATGAACCGTTATGCCATCTCAACCCCGGAGGGGACGCGAGACCGTTTGTTTGGCGCGACGCGGCTGTTCCGACAGAACGAGAGACGCATCCGCAATTTGTTTGAAGAGCGTGGATTTGACGAGGTTATCACGCCGTCGGTCGAGTACTACGACGTGTTTACGCAGGCACAGTCCTCGCTGGGACTGGAGCGCATGTACAAGATCACGGACCGCAACGGCAGACTGCTGGTGCTGCGTCCGGACAACACGACGCCGATTGCGCGCGTTGTCTCCACGAAGCTGAATGAGGATGTACTGCCGCTGCGTCTGTATTACATGCAGAAGGTGCACCGCGCCAGCTCATTCCACCGCGGACACTCGACGGAGGTCATGCAGGGCGGCGTTGAGCTGATGGGCGCCTCTGGTATGATGGCGGATTTGGATATTCTGACATGTGCATTTGAAGCACTGGAGACTGTTGGGGGAAGTAATTTCCGTATTGAGCTAGGACATGCCGGTATTTATCGCGCCCTGATTCGTTCGTTGGATATTGACCGTGAGGGAGCGGAGAACATTCGCCGCTTGATCGAAAATAAAACTTATGCGGCGCTGCGCGATGCCCTTGAGCCGTTTCAGGATCAGGAAGCGT
>CAVBHI010000270.1:0-8054 GCA_963595115.1 bacterium | reverse complement strand
GAACAGGGCACGGATATTATGGTAGCGACACCGCACTTTTATCCGGAAAAGACAACGCCGGATCGCTTCTTGGAACAGCGCACACACGCCGCAGAACAGCTGCAACAGCTGACGGAAGAGGGAATGCCGCGCGTTATACTTGGCGCGGAGGTTGCGTTTTTCAACGGTATCAGCCGAGTGGAGCAACTGGAACAGCTGTGCATAGAAGGAACGAAGCTGCTGCTTCTGGAAATGCCGTTTGGCATTTGGACACAAGAAACAATACGAGAGGTAGAGCGAATCAGTATGCGCGGCATGACACCGATTGTTGCGCATCTGGATCGTTATTTGTCGTTTTATAAGTATGGACGCAAAGCGGTGCTGGAAGCGCTGACGGATTTGCCGCTGTACGTACAGATCAACGTGGAATCATTGATGTTTTGGCGTGTCCGCGCGACGATATATAAGCTGTTTCAGACGAATCGAGCGCATCTGTTGGGGTCGGACTGCCATAATGTTACAACACGACCGGCAGGACTGGCGAAAGGACGCGAAATGCTGCGACGCAAGCTGGGAGAGGAAATGCTGGATGAGATTGATGCGTGCGGTGCATATCTGCTTGGAATCGAGTAGGAGGAAAGCAAATGGTGAAACGAGTTGCCGCTATTGTGACGGTTGTGCTGCTGATTATCGGTACGGTATTGGGCATCCGAGCGGTTTCGCAGGAAAAATCAGAGAGCGTGCAGCTACAGAATGATCAAAAACAGATCACTGCGCTGCAAAAGGAGCAGAGCAAGCTGGAGCAGCAGCTGAATAATCGGGAGGGTAATGGTTCCAAAACGGTTTCGGAAAGCCAGCTGGGCATCCTGCTGTGCTTTACCGCAGCAGACAGCAACTTTATGTCAACGGTTTATCCGGCGATGAAAGATGCCGATTATACGGGATTAATTGCTCTGCGCAATAATATTATTCCGGGAGATTCAGATACCATTACGGCAGGTGAGCTTCAGGGGCTGATGACGGAGGGCTGGAACTGTGTGATTGGAACGGGTTATATGGTAGACTTCGACAATGAAGAAAAGACCGTTATCCGATATTTTCAAAACTACATGGAGAAATATGTCACCAACCTGCGCGAATGGGCAAAGATTACACCGACGGCGGTTTATTTCGACGAGAATACCTATCAGACGTTTTTGGATGAATCCATTGAGAAGCTCGGATTTGATACGGTTTATTATGAGGGCGATGAGGTACAAAGCGATAATGAAAATTTGACGCTGATTCATGTACTTAATTATCGTGACGCAGCAGAGCAGGCGAAAAGCATAGATGGGGGACAAACGCTGGGCTTACGCGTGACGGTAGATTGGACGAATAATACGCCGCGCACCGCGAGGTATCAAAAACGTATCTTTGCCAATTTCTTGCAAGATCTGAAGAGTGCAGAGCAGAGCGGCAGTGTTCAGATGCTTGGTTCTGATCCGACAGGGGGAGCAGGGGAAACGCCCCGGGAGGATACTGACTCGACCATGAGCCAAAAGGAAATGAAAGCGAGATTGGCTGAAATTGAAAAGGAACTGAACGAGTTATATCAATAAATGCCGATAAAAGATAGAGAGAAATAGAGTAAGGGAAAAGAAATGATACGAGTAGAGGAATATAACACCCATGTGGGGGTGAAGAGACTATGCCACTAGAACAGGCGAACGGTGTTCAAAACCGTCGTGTGTATGAGACAGTAAAGCGAGTATTTGATATTGTATGCAGTGCGGTGGGAATGGTTCTTCTCAGTCCGCTGATGGCAGTGCTTGCTCTTGTGGTACATCTTGACGACCCGAATGTGAGCTGCATTTTTGCACAGGAGCGAGTGGGGAAGAACGAAACCACATTTGTCATGTACAAATTTCGCACGATGGTTGCGGATGCGGAGAAACAGCGTGCGCTGTTGGAATGTCAAAATGAAAAAGACGGAGCGGCGTTCAAAATCCGCAATGACCCACGCGTGACAAGGGTTGGACGGGTATTGCGAAGGTTTTCGCTGGATGAGCTGCCGCAGCTGTGGAATGTATTCAAGGGTGATATGAGCCTTGTCGGTCCGCGTCCGGCACTCCCCCACGAGGTGGCGCAATACGAGCCGTGGCAGCGGGAGCGTCTGCTGGTCAAGCCGGGACTTACCTGCTATTGGCAGGTCATCCCGCGGCGCGATACGGTTTCGTTTGATAAATGGATGAAAATGGATGTTCGGTACGTGAGAAAACGCAGTTGGCTGCTGGATCTCAAGCTCATTGTAAAAACCATACGAATTGTTGTAACCGCACAGGGACAGTAACACCTGTCCCTGTTTGTGTTGTGTGTTATCGGTGCAGAGGAGATAAAATGAAAAAGGCGGGGAGAAACAAACTGTGCTTTGCTGCGTCATCCGGCGGACACTATGAGCAGCTGCTGATGCTCAAACCGCTGATGCAGAAATATGACAGCTTTATCGTAACAGAGCGCACGGAATATCAGATGTGCGATGCCGAAATACCGACCTACTATCTCTCTCAAATCAACCGCCGTGAGCCGTTGTGTCTGCTCAAGCTGGCGGTAAATGCGTTTCGCTCGGCGCGTATTCTCCGGAAAGAACAGCCGGAGGCGGTTATCAGCACGGGAGTACTCGCCACGATTCCGATTTGTTTGCTGGCAAAGCTGACCCGACGCAAGCTGATTTACATCGAATCGTTTGCAAAGGTAACGTCACCAACGCTGACGGGAAAGCTCCTCTATCGCTTTGCCGATCGGTTTTATGTCCAGTGGCCGCAGATGTGCGAGGTGTATCCCAAGGCTATTTATCTGGGCGGGATTTATTGACTGAGGGGAAAACGATGGTATTTGTCACACTTGGCTCACAAAAATTCCAATTCAATCGTTTGCTTCAAGCGGTAGATAAGCTGGTGGAACAAAATGTGATTACACAGCCGGTGTTCGCACAGATTGGAGCGAGTGACTACGTTCCACAGCATTTTGCTTCGACTGCGTTTCTGGATCGGGATACCTTTGCGCAGAGATTGCGGGAAAGCTCTGTGGTGATTACGCACGGCGGCACCGGTGCGATTATCGGCGCGCTGAAACAGGGCAAGCCAGTGATTGCCGTGCCACGTTTGGCACGCTATGGAGAACATGTGGATGATCACCAGATGCAATTGCTGAAGCAATTTGAAGAAATGGGGATGATTGCGGTTTGCTATGATCTCGAACGGCTTGGCGATCTGTACTATACTGTCCAAAAGGAGACCTTTGCGCCGTATGTGTCAAACACAAAGCAAATCATGCAGTCGATTGAGGACTTTCTACTAGAGAGGGCAGAGGGCGATCAATGAAGAAAAAAGTGTTAGTGATTGGACCGAGCGATACCCGTTCGCGCGGAGGCATGGCGACCGTCATCCGCGGGATTCGAGAGAGCCGCGTGTTGAACGAGCAGTACGATATATCCATTTTTTCATCGTATATAGATGGCTGGCTGCCTGTGCGGCTGCTGTATTCTGCCTATGGGTATTTGCGGTTTTTGTGCTGTTACCGCTCCTACGATTTGTTTCACATACATGTGGCGGCGTTTGGCAGCGTCTTTCGCAAAAACCTGTACCTAAAAACGATAAAAAGGGCGCAAAAGCCGGTGATTTTACATATTCACGGGGCAAAGTTTCTTGTTTTTTATGAAGGGATTTCTTTGCGTAAAAAGCGCATGGTGCGTGATTTCCTGCACGAAGCGGATTTGGTGCTGGCGTTGTCCGAAAATTGGAAGCAGAGATTGGATGCGACCCTTGGTCTGACGAATTGCCGCGCCTTGCCCAATGGAATTGATATAAAGGAATTGGAAAGCGGAATTTGTGCTGTGAATGAGAAAACGGCGCATTCTTTTGTGTTTTTGGGGAGACTGGGTCAGCGCAAGGGGGCTTATGATTTGGTCAAAGCGGTTTGGCGTGCAGCACAGACGAATCCTGCCATTCGCCTTGTAATGGCAGGTGATGGAGAGGTGGAGGAAGTACGATGTGCAGTGCGCAAAGCTGGGCTGGAACGACAGATTTCCGTTGTCGGTTGGGTTGATTTTGCAGGAAAGAGCGCTTTGCTGCGGCAGGCGGCAACGGTGGTACTGCCGTCTTATCATGAAGGCTTGCCGATGACGATTTTAGAGGGAATGGCGTGCGGAAAAGCAATCATTAGTACAACCGTAGGCGCGATTCCGGAGGTCATTCAGCCGGAAAACGGCATTCTAATTGCGCCAGGAGATGCAGATGCATTGGCAGATGCGCTACTGCGGTGCACACAGGATTTGGACATGCTGAAGCAAATGTCAGTATCCAATCGCAGAAAGGTAGAGGATGTGTTCAGTATGCAAAGGATGCATGAACGCTTGGCAAAATACTATGAGGAAGTGGCGAACGCCACGATGTGTGGAAAGAACGGTAAAAAGCACTGACAATTGACCGATGTGACAAAGGAAACAAGGAGAGACGAGGAAAGGATGTGGATCGCGTGGCTCGAAGCTTTGCGCCATATGAGCGGATTGAACACAGCATTACGACCAAATATCAGAGAAAGCTGTGGAATCCCTTTCACAAGGCGGTTCGGGAATATGAACTGATTCAGCCGGGAGACCGCATCGCGGTCTGTATTTCGGGCGGCAAAGACTCTATGCTGTTGGCAAAGCTGATGCAAGAGCTGCATCGCCACAACGAGATTCCGTTTGAACTGATATTTCTTGTGATGGATCCGGGATATAATGCGGAGAATCGAAAAAAGATTGAGGATAACGCTGCACGGTTGAATATTCCCATCACTGTATTTGAGACCAATGTATTTCGTGTGGCAAACAACGCGAAGGACAACCAGTGCTTTTTGTGCTCCAAGATGCGCCGAGGACATTTGTATAGTAAAGCGCAGGAATTGGGATGCAACAAAATTGCGCTGGGACATCACTTTAATGATGTCATTGAGACGGTGGTAATGGGTATGTTTTACAGCTCGCTGCTTCAAGCAATGCCGCCCAAGCTGCACAGCGATCATTACATCGGAATGGAACTGATCCGTCCGCTGTATCGCGTGCATGAGGAGGACATTATTGATTGGTGTCAAGACAACGGATTGGAGTTCATCCGCTGCGCCTGCCAGTTTACAGAGCGCAGTGAAAACAGTGAAGACGGCATTGGCGATTCCAAACGAAAGGAAATCAAGATGTTGCTTCGGGAACTGAAAAAGAAAAACTCCTATATTGAGAAGAGCATTTTTAACAGCATTCATGCTGTCTCGCTGGACAGTATGCCGGGGTATAAAACACAGAAGGTTCGTCATTCGTTTTTGGAGCGATACGATGAGCGAAGACCAAGGAAAGATGAATGAAAAAGAGTCTCTTTTTTGTGACACCGAATTTGGCAAACGGCGGTGCGGAACGTGTTACGGCAGTACTGGCAGAGGCGCTGGCGCGGTCAGGCGACACGGTTACACTGGTCTATATGAAGGATGACGACACCCTATATCCGGTTGGAGAAAATGTGTCGGTGTGCAAGCTGTTTTCGACGGGCTTGCGGCTGCATCGGATTGCTGGAAAGATTTTTCGGCTGCGTCGATTGATGAAGAAAAATCCACAGGCGACGTTTGTCGCCATGCTTCCGTTTGAGACAATATATACCTTTCTTGCATCGTTTGGACTGCCGTGTCGCGTAGTGTATTCACTGCGCAATGATCCGAGAAATATGAATACGCGGTATGACCGTTTTATCTTTCGACACATCTATCCGCAGGCGGATGCGATCGTTTTTCAAACAGAGGATGCCCGCGCCTTTTTTTCGGAGTGCATCCGGAAACGGGGCGTAATCATTCCCAATCCGATTTCCGATTCGCTGCCGGAACGATACCGCGGAGAGCGATGCAAAGAGATTGTAACCGTGGGTCGGCTGACGGCACAGAAGAACATACCAATGCTGCTGGAGGCATTTCGTATTGTGCGTGAAAAACACGCGGACTGGTGTCTGAATATTTACGGACAGGGAGAACAGAAGGGAAAACTGGAAGAACTCTGCGAAAAATTAGGGATTGCCGAATGCGTAAAGTTATGTGGCTTTACAGCGGATGTGATAGCCAGAATCAATGCGAGCGGCGTATTTGTCATGGCATCGGACTATGAGGGCATCTCCAACGCGATGCTCGAAGCATTAGCAACCGGTGTTCCGTGTGTGTGTACGGACTGTCCGATTGGCGGTGCCCGAATGATGATTCGCGATCACGAGAATGGCATTTTGGTATCGGTAGGAGATGTGGACGCATTGGCACGAGCGCTACTGGAGATCATCGAGAATCCGGCGCTGGCAGAGCGGTTGTCCAAAAGAGCAGTTGAAATTCGTGAGAAGCTGTCAGCTGACGCGATCGCAAGGAAATGGAAAGGGATTTTATGAGCAGGAGCAAGATCTTATCAATCAATTGCAACTTCTGCGATGCGGCTCTGTTTGTCTATCTATGTGTGTTGTTCGCCCATCAGCAGGAGAGTACAATAGATACAATATTGCGTTATGGCAGCCTGTTTTTACTGATTGGCAGTTACTTTCTGTTTTATACGGATCGACCGACGCAGAAAGGGTCGTTCTATTGGTCGTTCAGCGGATTTGAGCTTTGGTGTATTTTACTGCTTGTGCTGGGCTTAGCGTCGTTGCAGTGGTGCTTAGATACTAACGTGGTGACGAGTATGCTGTTCAAGCTGGCGAAGCTGTTTTTGGCATGCATCATCGTTCGTCCGCGTCTGACAAACCGAGAAGAGATCAAACAGGTTTGGAGCATTGTATTCTATGCGCTGCTATATACCATTGTGCTTTTGCTCGTGCGTACGCCGTTTGCTGAATGGGGAACCGAACGCATCGGTCTGGAAATTGGTCAGCATTCCAATGAGGTTGGACGATTGGCGTGCTTGGGTGTATTGCTTGCCGTGTATTTGTGGTCGTCGGGACGGCGACATCCTCTATTAATTGTTGGGGGCGGACTGTTATTTGTGCTGGGTGCATTTATGACAGGCTCAAAGAATGCACTGCTTATTTTCGTGTTCCAAGTTGGCGTGTATTACTTTCTGGTCTCCAGCCGGTGGAAGCGTGTGCTGATTGTTCTTGCATCGGTGGGAGGCGGCATGCTGATTCTGTATTTGGTTATACGCATTCCGGTGCTCTATCAGTTGGTTGGACATCGCATTGTGGCGATGGTCGGAACGCTGTCGGGCAGCTATACGATTTACGACGGCAGTACATATGAACGCCTGTACTTTATCATCACGGGTATCACAATATTTCTGAAGCATCCGTTGCACGGGATCGGTCTGAACAATTTTGCATCGTATCTCACCTCAATTGGTTATGTCAACACGGTCAGCAGTCACTGCGGCTTTGTGGAGCTGTTGTCTACGCTGGGCTTGATTGGCTTTGTCCTGTATTACTCGCTGTATGTCTGCGTTATCAAGCGGCTGCTTCGTCCGGCGTTTCGGCACGACCATTTGGCTGCGCTGGCGCTGACGCTGACGCTGCGGTTTTTGCTGTTTGATATGACGACGGTCAGCCTGTATGTCTATCATTCGTTCTTTTTGCTTATGGTTGCGCTGGAGACAACACATTGTCTGCGAACACAGGAGAGAGAGGAACGGCAGGAATATCACAGGAGACTTGCTCTGCGGCTGCAGGGATGGGAGGAAAGGACATGAATGAGGATGTGAAGGTGTCCGTCCTGACAACAACGTATAACCATGCACCGTTTATCCGGCAGACGCTGGACAGCATTCTAAAACAAAAAACAGAGTTTGATATCGAAATCATTGTCCATGACGATGCTTCCACCGATGGGACGGCAGATATTGTGCGCGAGTATGCCAAACGATATGCACCGCGTATTCGACCTGTTTTGCAGAGTGAGAACCAATATTCGCAGGGAAAAAATGTATATGATTTTATCGGTCCGATGATTCGCGGCGAATACGTTGCGCAGTGCGAAGGGGATGACTACTGGTGTGATGAGCAAAAGCTGCAAAAGCAGGTGGATTTTCTGGAGCAGCATCCGGATTATAT
>CAVBHI010000269.1:0-3082 GCA_963595115.1 bacterium | reverse complement strand
TCACAGTCCAATGCACCAATGCCCATCATAGAGTGACACGCCGGAATATCCGCCTTGTGCATCAGCGCCTTCAGCGCCTCGCTTGCGTTGGAGTTGATAACGCCGCCGCCGAAGAAAATCGTCGGACAGGTCGCTTCATTAATCATATCCGCCATCTGCTGAATCTTGTCCATATCAATCTCCGGCATCGGGCGCTTTTCCGCTTTGCCTGCCGGAACATACTCACACTCCGCCGCAGTGATGTCCTTCGGAATGTCAACCAGAACCGGTCCCGGACGACCGCTCATTGCAATCTCAAATGCCTTGCGAATCGTCTCTGCCAATTCTTCTACGTTGCGGACAACAAAATTATGCTTGGTAATCGGCATAGTGATGCCGGCAATGTATACCTCTTGGAAGCTGTCACGACCAATTGCCGCCGTGCCAACATTCGCCGTAATGGCAACCACCGGAATGGAATCCATAAACGCCGTCGCAATACCCGTGACCAGATTGGTCGCACCCGGACCAGACGTCGCCATACAGACACCGACTCGACCGGTCGCACGTGCATACCCATCCGCTGCATGAGAAGCTCCCTGTTCATGCGCCGTCAGGATATGGGTGATGCGATCCGAATTCTTGTACAGCGCATCATAAATGTTCAGCGCTGCTCCTCCCGGATAGCCGAAAATGGTGTCGGCACCCTGCTCTAACAGCGATTCGATGAGAATCTGCGAGCCATTGAGTTTCATTGCATTCACTCCTACGTAATCAAAAGTCAAAAGTTTGGCGAAAAAATCCATCCGACAGATGAGTAAAAAAAAATCTTTATCTCCCAAAAGAGACAAAGATAAACTCTGCGGTACCACTCTTATTGCTGCCGACAAGGCAGCCACTCGAACGCATCGGCAAAATATTGCTTAATGCTTGCCTACTAACGGAGGCTGATCCGGTTTCGGTTACTAAGAAAATCCTGTTCGCTGAAACTGCTCACGGATGACATTCACGTTCCCCCAGCCACTGTTTCTCACCAACCAACAGCTCTCTGATGACTTCAAGACGCTACTATTCCGGTCTCTGCATTTGAATTTTTTCGATTGTGTTTATTATATCGTATTTCATTGAAAAGTCAATATAAATTTCAAAAAAATTTCGGAATGTGAGATTCGGCGCATAAATAGCCCCCTTTCTGCAAATTCTATCGTTAAATCAATCCGACAGGAGGCGGAGCTTGTGACCTTGCTGTTTTTACGCACCATCTTGTTATATCCGTCATCCTTGGACTTCGTCTGTCCGGCAAGCGGCAGCTGGGTGAGCTGTCCACTTCGGAATTTGCTGTGACCATCCTGGTCTCTGACCTCGCGTCCATCCCTCTTCAGGACGTTGCCGTTCCGCTCTTTAACGGTATGATTCCCCTACTGACATTGGTGTGTCTGGAGGTTGTCATGGCATCCATTAGCCGAAAAAGCCGCCGTCTTCGCAGCTTGCTCTCCGGGAATCCCTGTATTATCGTAAAAAACGGCACAATTGATCCGCATATGCTCCAGGAACTGCGTCTCTCCGTGGATGATGTGCTGGAGGGGCTGCGGCTTGCCGGAGCACCCAACCTGAACGACATTCGCTATGCCATCGTAGAGCGCAACGGGCAATTGAGCGTTATTTTGCGCGCCGAGGCGCAGCCCGCCACTCCGGCACAGCACGGTCTGCACCCAAGCGAGGTAGGACTTCCGCTCATTCTGATTTCTTCCGGAGAAGTCATCGAAAGCAATCTGCGCCAGCTGGGAAAAAGCGAAAAATGGCTGCTCGAGCAGTGTAAAAAGCAGCATTGTTCTTCGTTTCAAGAGGTTTTTTTGTTTACGCTTGACGATTCCGGAAATCAATTTTTACAGCGAATGGACAAGGCGGTGCGTAGATGAAGCGACTGATTATCTCGATTTCTCTTCTTATCATCATTGTTGCGATCTGCCTCAGCAATCTATGGTATCTTTCTTACTGCACGAATTCCATGGTGCAGTCGCTCACCCTCTCTCAGCAGGCGCTGTCGCAGGGCGAGACAGCGCGCTCCGTAGCGCTTCTGCGTGAAACTTATCAAAGGTTCACCGATGCAGACTTTGTCCTGAGCATTACGATCAATGAAAAGCAACTGGATGAAGTATCGCTCAACTTTGCCCGCACCCTGCAAGGCGCTGCGCCCGATAGTATATCCCAATATGCAATGGAGCTTGCTGCGCTCAAGGAAAGTGTGATCGATCTCAAGCGAACCGAGCTTCCGACACTTGGCAATCTCTTGTGAAATCCGCAGCAAAAAGACCTGCCAAAAAACGGCAGGTCTTTTGAGAATCGTAATTCTAACGTTACATGTACTTCTTCAGTACTTCGCTTGCTGCTGCGGCATCCGCAGAAATGGAAACGGTAAAGTTTACCGAATGCTTTGCGGAGAACTCATCCAGCTTCAGGATAAATGCTTCCGCATCCTCCCGCTTGTCATCACGCGCGACCTTGTACAGACCGTCAATGAAGATCTGGGTAATATCATAGTTGCCAGCATGGATACCCGCAACAAAGCCAAGAAGAGAAGCGTAATCGGTGACGCTGTAATCCGAAACGTTCACCAGACGTGCATCATGCGAAATATCAAAATTCAGAGCGTTGTCCTTGACAATGCATACAACACAGCCCGGCTGCTTTGCAGCTGCCTCATTAACGCTATCGATGATAACCTTAGTCTTTCCGCTGCCAGCGGCAGCCATAATTACTTTTACCATTTGCGATTCCTCCCACATTATTTTGAGGTTGTTTCAATAGTACCATAAAACAAGGGAAAAAACAATGCGTTTTCCGTGAATATTTTCAAAACAATTCATAAAGTGATAATAAACCTACCCATCATCCTATGATTTCATCAAAAGAATCCCAAGCAGGTCGCAGTAGACATCGGAAATTCCTTTTTTCTCTACGGCGGAAACAGTAACGATATTCCTTCTCGCAACCTCCTCTCCGCCTGTCATAAGAACGACCTCTCCTACCTTCTGTCCGCTTTCTACCGGTGCAGTTACGCTCTCTTCGATCTCAATACTGCGCTCCACTCGCTCCGCGTGTT
>CAVBHI010000268.1:0-3668 GCA_963595115.1 bacterium | reverse complement strand
GAACCCACGTGTTCAGCTTGGAAGGCTGACATTCTACCATTGAACTACACCCGCATGTTTTTCACAATGCTTATATATTATATCAACCGATGAAAGACTTGTCAAGCATTTTTGCAAACTTTTCTTCCAATGCTTCTTAGCTCCGAAAGCGCGGCAGATACGCCCGCAGCATAGTTGCCGCCAAGGTAACAAGAAATACCGCAATCAGCAGCCGCTGCATTACTTTTAATTGCTTTTTCTTCTTTTCCAGTCGCTCACGGTCTGCTTTTTTCGATGTCTCCTCCAGCTGCTTCACCTGATTCATCAGCATGACGGTTGGAATCAGCACGATCACCAGCAAAAGCAGCAGACCGATTCTCCATAGCTCCATTGCGCAGCCCCTCTTTTCTTTGGGATAGCATCCCATTCATTGCGCCAATAACCGAACGAATATAACAGAACCGGTCTCTGCCGAATGACAGAGACCGGCGTATTCTGCAAAAATGATGTGACTTATTCGTCTACTTCCGAAATCTTGACCGGACGGCCTTCCTTCAGGGACAGCTTTGCAGCCTTTGCCATCAGAACCGGCTGCAAACCATCATAGCCGCCTACCGGAACTTCCTGCTCACCCTTAATCGCCTTGCAGAACTGCGTAACCTCTTCGATGAATGCGCCGTTGTAACGCTCCAGGAAGAAGAAGGTCGGCTTTGCTACCTCAACGCCTGCCTCGCAGGAAATCATTGCGGTGTTCTCCAGATCGTTGCTGACCTGTACACAGCCCTTGGAGCACTGTACCTCGGTTCTCTGGTCATAGCCATAGCAGGAGGAACGGGTGTTATCAATAACGCCCAGTGCACCGTTTGCAAACTTAATGGTGATGATGGTGTTGTCTACGTCATCATACTTTGCAAATTCCGGATTGACGCACATGCCAATCGCATATACCTCAACGGCATCCGAACCGGACAGGAAACGCGCCATGTCGAAATCATGAATGGTCATGTCAACATGAATGCCGCCGGAAACCTTAACGTACTCCATCGGGGGATCCTCCGGGTCACGGGAGGAAATCTTAACGATGCTCGGCGTACCAATCTTGCCGGAAGCAACCGTCTTCTGTACCGTGCTGTGGTTGTGGTCGAAACGACGAACGAAACCAACCTGCAGCTTGACGCCAGCGTCCTCACAGATCTTGATGCACTCCTTGATGAGCTTGACATCCGTGTGCAGCGGCTTCTCACAGAAGATGTGCTTGCCGTTTGCAGCAGCTGCCTTGATCAGATCCAGATGCGTCGGGGTTGCCGAGCAGATCATAACGGCATCAATTTCCGGATCTTCCATAACCTTATTTACATCGTCATATACCTTGGTAATGCCCAGACCGGCAGCCCACTCCTTGATACCGTCGTTCATGAACGGATCCGCGACAGCAACCAGCTCTGCCTGCGGAATCGACTGCACCAGATTCGTGCCATGCAGCTTGCCGATACGACCGCAGCCCAGCAATCCAATCTTAACTTTTTCCATAATAATTGCCTCTCTTTCAAAAATGTAATCTCTATAAAATCAGGCGCTCTCTCAGAACACACTGGTTTTACCCAATTTTCTCTTTCCAGCCATTTGTGTTCTCCAAAATACATCCGGCTATCCACCCTCATTATAACGGTTTGTTCTTCTTATCGTCAAGCGATTTGGGTAATTTTCTGGGCTATTATGATAACAAAATTAGTACCTTGCGGTGTTTCCTATAGGACTACCCGATTTCCTGCGAAAAAAAACAGAGCTTTGCGCACACATTTTTTTGTGAATCTAGTATAATATAATCAAACAGCATGGTTTTGCCCTGCACTAAATACACAACTTTCTCCAATTTCTCTTCTAAAGAAGGCACAGCCTATTCCTCTGTGCCTTCTTTCTCTTTTCTACCTGACGGTTCGTCAATTTTTGTCGGTATTTCACCACAAATGAAAAAATTGTTAAGCAGGTTGTCTATAGACATTCTGGTACATCCCTGCTATGATAACAATAGTCAGAGAGGAAACCGATGGAATAAAACAGAAGCTTTCCCAACAAAATCGGTCTGTTTCTTTGGTGTTCCGAATGGCGTAGCTTCACTCCTGTGTCTGGCACTGCTCTGACGAATAAATACAGCCTTTCTTTTCTCTTTTCTAAAATATATCTCTCTTTTCCGAAAAACGCGCTGCTCTGTGCAGGGCGTTTTTCTCTTTGTATTTGCTATAATCGGTTGTTGTTCGCTCCAAATTGGCATATCGCTGTAACTTTACCAAAATTTCGTTGACACGCCACAGAGCGTGCCGTATAATGATTAGAATTTACCGCGGATGCGGAAGGAGGAATTCCCTATGTCGGGTCAAACCAATGAACAAGTTGCAATGCATGTTTCTCGCGTTAGCATTATCGGCAACATTTTTTTATCTCTGTTTAAGCTGGCTGCCGGTATTATTGCCCATTCGGGTGCGATGATTTCCGATGCGATTCATTCGCTTTCGGATGTTTTGAGCACCTTGATCGTGATGGTTGGCATTCATATGGCAGGGAAGGAATCCGATCACGACCATCCCTATGGACATGAACGCATGGAATGTGTTGCCGCCATTTTGCTTGCGGTTGCGTTGGGCGCAACCGGTGTGGGAATCGGTGCATCCGGCGTCAAAAAAATTATTGCCTCCTCTTCCACCGCCCTGGTTGTTCCGGGTATGCTGGCGCTCATCGCCGCCGTTGTCTCCATCGTATCCAAGGAGCTGATGTATCAATACACCCGCTGCGCTGCCAAACGCATCCATTCCAGCGCGCTTATGGCGGATGCATGGCATCACCGCTCGGACGCGCTGTCCTCTATTGGCAGCCTGCTGGGCATTGCCGGCGCTCGTCTCGGCTTTCCGGTGCTCGATCCGCTTGCCAGCGTTATTATCTGTGCGTTCATTCTTCATGCCGCGTATACGATTTTCCGCGATGCCATCGGAAAAATGACAGATCGTGCCTGCGACGATGAAACCGCACATCAAATTGTCGAGGTCTGCGCCGCGCAACAGGATGTTGTCGCGGTCGATCTGGTCAAGACGCGTCTGTTTGGCGACCGAATGTATGTCGATGTCGAAATTGCGGTGAATGGTAATCTGCCGCTGTTTCAGGCGCATGCCGCCGCAGAGCGCACACATCACGCGATTGAAGAACAATTTCCTACCGTAAAGCACTGCATGGTGCACGTCAATCCTGCGCCGGAAATACCGGAAAATGACGGCAATCAGGAATCCGAATAAACGAACAGCTGCTGCGATGTGCTTTCGCAGCAGCTGTTTTTACGTCAGGACAGAGGGCGCGCGGGATGCGCTTGCTTGCCGTGCTCAGGCTTGCGCCGGATACTGCCGCAGCGCCTCGACATACATCCGTCCCAGCTCCGACAAGCCGCTGTCGCGGTGAATCAGATAGCCGATGCGCATGGTTTCTTCCTCCTGCATCGGGACGGAGACAATCGTATCTCCGTGCAAATAATGCGGGAAAATACCGCTGGCAATCGTGTAGCCGTGCAGACCAATCATCAGATTGACAACAGCGGCGCGGTCGCTTACCTTAATGCTCTTTTCTGCCGGTTCATTGTGAAACAGCTCCTCGGCAAAGGGGGAGGATTCGTAATTTCCCTGTACAAAGCTCAGGCGGGGATAGGG
>CAVBHI010000267.1:0-5422 GCA_963595115.1 bacterium | reverse complement strand
GTTAGCACCAACGGACAGGGTCACGGTGCGCTGGCGGGGTTTCTGATGAGCGGACAGGTTGACGTCCTGATCTGCGGCGGCATTGGTGGCGGCGCGCGCAATGCGCTGGCGCAGGCTGGTATTCAGCTGTATCCGGGTGCATCCGGCAATGCGGATGAGCAGGTACGGGCGCTGCTGGCGAATGCGCTGGAATATGACCCGAATACCATGTGCCGCCACCATGACCAAGAAGCAGGGCATGACTGCGGCAGCCATGGCTGCGGAGAGCACGGCTGTCACGGATCATAGAGGGTAATTCACCGAAGACAGGTAAGGAGGCAGAAAAGATGGAACAGAAGTTTTTTGCGTGTGCTCACTGCGGCAATATCATTGCCAAGGTAAAGGACTCCGGTGTACCGGTTGTGTGCTGCGGCGAAAAAATGCAGCAGCTGATTGCGGGAAGCACGGACGCTGCTGTGGAAAAGCACGTTCCGACCTACCGGGTTGAGGGAAATCTCGTCAAGGTGACGGTGGGCTCGACAGAGCATCCGATGCTGCCGGAGCACTATATCGAATGGATTTCGCTTCAGACCAAGCAAGGCAATCAGCGCAAGGAGCTGGAGCCAAATCAAGCTCCGTCGGTATGTTTTTCAATCTGCGAGGGCGATGAGATCGAGGTGGTCTACGCCTATTGCAACCTGCATGGGCTCTGGAAGGCATAATCTCCAACACCGCTTGGGCGGATAAAATGTAATCCCCATCCGATTGTCGAAGGACAGTCGGATGGGGATTTGCTATGTTGTTGCAGTCTCACGGGTTTGTCGGCGGTGTCGGCGCGTTGACCGAGGTGGCTGTTTTGATCCAATAGCTGATGCATACCTCCGGCGTGGCGCGGCGTGAGCTGTGCATGGTGCCGGCGCGGATGTAAATCGTGTCGCCGGGAAGCAGGCGATAGCTTTGGTCGTCGATAAAGATCTCCAGCACGCCGGTGGCGACAATGCCCAGCTCGTCGTGGGTATGCGGCTCGGAGCAATATACCTCGTCGCTGTTGATGGTCATGGATGTGCCCTGCAAGATGGTATGCCCCTTGGTCAGCGAATGAAATTGCAGACCGCCGTCATCCAGACGCAGAAGCGGTGCACGCTCTCCCGTACGGACGAGCGTGACGTTCTTTACCTCCGGCTCCTCCAACAGAATATCGTTAATGGTCAGCCCCAACGCTTCGCAAATTTTATGCAGATGCGCAATGGTGGGACTGGTCAAATCGTTTTCCAGCTTACTGAGGTAGCCCAAGGAGAGACCGGTGTTTTCCGCCATGACGGCGAGCGTGACGCCGCGCTCCTTGCGCAGGGAACGAATCCGTGCTCCTAAATCAATTTGGGGTAGCATACTTCTCCTCCTCATGAAAATTACACTATTATGGTACACGGTATATGGGGAAAAGTCAAACGCTGATTTTTCGTGAAATGAAATTATAATCAAAATTGCCAAAAAATATTTTCATAAATATGAAAAAGTGGGGAAAGCGACAGAAATCGCTTTGTTTTCACAAAAATGAAAAAATTGCCTTGACTTCTGGGGAAAATATGCTAAGATAGAACCATAATTTCACGTTGGTTAAACGGAAAGGGGAAATACCAAATGGATTTTTCAAGAACCAATATTCACGGCGGTGCAGCTTTCGAGGATGTTGCAGGCTATTCCCGTATTGTCAAGGCCGGTCCGTTCGTTTATGTCTCTGGTACCACAGCGGTTACCCCAGAGGGAACGGTGTACGGTGAAGGCGATGCGTATGAGCAGGCGAAGTACATTTTCACGAAGATTGTTTCTCTTTTGGAGGAAAACGGCGTGAAAAAGGAAGAAGTCGTCAAGGTAAACATCTACACGACGGATGCCGGTGAGAATGGGAATATCACCAAGGCGTACTCGGAGTTCTTCAAGGAATCCCGTCCGGCGTGCACATGGCTTGGAATTAAGCAGCTGAATCGTCCGAGCCAGATGGTGGAGATTGAAGTACAGGCGATTGTCGGACTTTCCTAAAGTGAAATAATCGCACGGGGAATCCCTCCTGAATTTTTCTGAGAGAAAAACATATCTGTTTCGCAAGAGGAAAAACGCGAGACACACAACGCGCATTTGCGCAGGGAAAAAGAAAATCTGCAATGGGGCAGGCGGAACACACCGATGTGATTCCACTGTCTTATTTTTTTGCATTTTTGAGAAAGGGTGACATCAATGCGAATTAAAGAACATCCGATTCTTTCCGAGTACAGCAAGGGACGAGAAGTCCACTTCCAGTTTGACGGAAAGGATATGGTAGGCTGTGAGGGAGAATCCATTGCAGCGGCGCTCAAGGCGGCGGGCGTGATGGTTCACCGTTATACAGCCAAGCAGCATAAGCCGCGCGGCATCTTTTGTGCCATCGGGCGCTGTACCGACTGCGTTATGATTGTCAATGGAGAGCCGAATGTCCGCACCTGCATTACTCCGCTGGAGGAAGGCATGACGGTGCAGACCCAGTACGGCGTAGTGACCAAGGAAGAATGGGAGGCGGAGAACACATGAAGCGTCATGAACTGATTGTCATTGGTGCAGGACCGGCAGGTTTGTCGGCAGCCATTGAAGCAGCAAAGCAGGGAATGGACGTCGTTGTATTCGACGAGAACGCGCGTCCGGGCGGACAGCTGTTCAAGCAGATTCATAAGTTCTTCGGCTCAAAGGAGCATCACGCCAAGGAGCGCGGCTTCCGCATCGGTGAGGATCTGCTGAAGGAAGCGGAAGAGGTCGGCGTAAAGGTTGAGCTGAACTCCACGGTTATGGGTATCTACGAAAACAAGGAGATTACCGTCAAGCATAACAAGGAGGTTGACCATTACAAGGCGGATAAGATTATTATCGCTACCGGTGCGGCGGAGAACATGGTTCCGTTCAAGGGTTGGGATACGCCAGGTGTCATCGGTGCGGGTGCAGCACAGGCGATGATGAACCTGCAGGGCGTACAGCCGGGCAGCCGTGTGCTGATGGTTGGATCCGGCAACGTCGGACTGGTTGTCTCGTTCCAGCTGCTGCAGGCGGGATGTGAGGTCGCTGCCATCATCGATGCAGCGCCGCGTGTCGGCGGTTACGGCGTTCATGCCGCCAAGGTTGCGCGCACGGGTGTTCCGTTCCTGATGTCCCACACGGTGATTGAAGCCAAGGGCGGCGACCATGTGACAAGTGCGGTCATCGCCGAGGTGGATTCTCATTTCCAGCCGATTCCGGGCACGGAGAAGGAACTGGACGTCGATACGATTTGTATTGCGGTCGGTCTGTCCCCGATGAGCCAGCTGGCAAGCAACGCTACCTGCGATATGGCGCTTGTTCCGAAGAAGGGCGGCAATGTCGCACTGTTGAACGCCTACGGCGAGTCCAGTGTGGATGGCATCTACTGTGCCGGTGACGTTGCGGGCATTGAGGAAGCCAGCTCCGCAATGATTCAGGGACGCAGTGTGGCGCTGCACGTCTGTATGACCAGCGGCTATCTGAGCGAAGCCGAGTTTGAGACCCGTTATGGCGAATGTCAAGCCGCGTTGAATCAGCTGCGTCAGGGCATGTTCTCTCCCGCCAACAAGGGTCGCACCGATTTGAAGGAAACCGACGAGGGCTATCCGCTCTCCGTCAGCCTGCTGCGCAAGGGCTTTGTCTCGGACGAGGAAATCAAGGCGTTTCCGGCGGCGATGAACAAGGCGCATGGCGTTCATCCGGTCATCGAATGTACGCAGAACATCCCGTGTAACCCATGTCAGGATGCGTGCAAGTTCGGATGCATCAAGGTCGGTGCGGATATTGTCAAGCTTCCGGTCATCGACGGGGAGAAAAAGTGCACCGGCTGCGGCATGTGTGTGGCCAGCTGCTCCGGTCAGGCGATTTTCCTGATTGACGAGGAATACGAGCCGGGCTATGCAACGGTTGGACTGCCGTATGAGTTCCTCCCGCTGCCGGAGGTCGGCGCGAAGGGAACGGCGTTGGGACGCGACGGCAAGCCGGTCTGTGAGGCGGAGGTCGTCTCAGTACGCACCGCGCCGGTTATGGATAAGACCGTGATTCTTACAATGAAGGTACCGGTGGAGCATGTCCATCAGGCACGCTTCTTCCGAGCATAAAGGGGGCGAAAGCGATGAGCAAAATGATTAGAACGTGTCCAGAAAAGACGTTTGAGCCTCAGCCGGATGATGATATGATTATCTGTCGCTGTGAGGAAATCACAAAGGGTGAAATCCGCAAGGCAGTTCACGATGGTATGCGCACGATCAACGAGGTAAAGCGTTGGCTTCGTTCCGGTATGGGTCTGTGTCAGGGTCAGACGTGCCAGCGTCTGGTACAGAATATTATTGCGCGTGAGCTGGGCACCTCGCCGACCGAGTTGGGTCTGATTCAGGGCAGAGCTCCGGTACGTCCGGTCGAGATTGCTATCTTCAGCAATAACATTACCAATGTAAAGGAGGAGGATGACGGATGACGGAGAAGAGAACAGCGGATGTCATTATCATCGGCGGCGGCATCATGGGATGCTCGACCGCATACCGTCTCGCCCAAAAGGGTGTCGATGTTCTGGTTCTGGAGCAAAAGGAAATCGGCAACGGCGGCTCGTGCCGCAACGCCGGCGGCGTTCGTCAGTCCGCCCGTGACCCGAAGGAATTGCAGCTGGCGATGTACGCCGTCGCCAACATCTGGCCTACCTTGAGTGAAGAACTGGGTGTAGATGTGGAATACCATCAGGGCGGAAACCTCCGTCTGGGTCTGACCGAGAAGGACATTAAAGTGCTGGAGAACCACACGGCGAAGAGCACCAAGGTCGGTCTGGATGTCAAGATGATCAGCGGCGATGAGGCGCGTGAGCTGTGTCCGTATATGTCCGAGGAGGTCATTGCGGCGAGCTGGTGTCCGACAGACGGTCATGCAAACCCGCTGAAAACCACATTGGGCTTTTACCGCAAGGCGCTGTCGCTGGGTGTGACCTTCGTCACCGGCGTCAAGGTTCTGGAGCTGCAAAAGGTGCGCGGACGCGCCCGCCGTGTCGTCACGGACGACGGCGTGTATGAAGCAGAGAACATTCTGCTGTGTGCCGGATATGGCTCTCGCCGCATTGCCAACACCGTTGGCATTGACGCACCGGTAGAGCGTCAGTTCAATGAGGTTATCGTCACTGAGGCCGTGCCAAAGATGTTTGACATCATGCTGGGCGTCGCCGGAGGCGAGTTTTACGGACATCAGTCCGAACACGGCTCGTTTGTTTTGGGCGGCAACAGCGGCTTGCAGGCATTCACCTCCAACAACGAAAAGTTTGTCACGAACAGCCTGACCACCCCATCCATTGCCCGCGGCATCATCAAGTACTTTCCGGTGCTCAAGGATGTCAAGATTGTCCGCAGCTGGTCGGGTCACTATGACCAGTGCATTGATG
>CAVBHI010000266.1:0-5993 GCA_963595115.1 bacterium | reverse complement strand
GCAGTTACGCTCTCTTCGATCTCAATACTGCGCTCCACTCGCTCCGCGTGTTCCTTTGGCAGGAGCACCGGTGTCTCATCCTCCAATTCTAAGCGGAGCGCCGTTTGTTTTCCCAATGTGACCTTTATTTCCGGCAGCGCATATCCTGTTTCCAGCACCGATACCATTCCATAGTTTGCAAATCCATAATTCAGCATTGCTGTCACATCGGCATTGCGCGCTTGTTTGTTCGGCTCAGCCATAACGACGGCAATCAGTGTCATGCCTTCTCTTTCCGCTGTTGCCGACATGCAGAATCCCGCTGTGCTTGTGTATCCGGTTTTCAGTCCCGTCAAGCCATCATACTGTCGCAGCAATTTGTTGGTATTCGCCAGCTGAAATGTACCATCGCGCACCGTGTCCATCCAAATCGTTGTGTAATCAAAAATAGCAGAATGCCGCATCAGCTCCTGTGACATCCGCGCAAGATCCCGCGCTGTCGTTTTCGTCTCCTCTCCATCGGTATCCAATCCGTTCGGGTTGACAAACGTAGTCCCCGTACACCCTAGCTGTTTTGCCCGCTCATTCATCTGCTGGACAAACGCATCCTCACTGCCGCCCAAATGCTCTGCCACTGCAACCGCAGCATCGTTCGCCGACCCCACCGCAATCGCCTTGAGCATATCGCGCAGCGGCATCTGCTCTCCCTCTTTCAAATAAATCTGTGTCCCGCCCATCGCGCTGGCATGTGCCGATGCGGTGATCTTGTCATCCAGTGACACTCGCCCGTCGTCAATCGCTTCCATCGTCAAAAGCATCGTCATCACCTTTGTCACAGAGGCGGGCGGCAAGCTCTCGTCCGCGTTTTGTTCAAACAGTACCGTCCCATCCTCCGACATCAGCAGTGCGGATTTTGCTTGAATCCCTGTCAGTTCCGCGGCGTGTGCCGTCATCCCTGCTATCATTATCCAGAGCATCATGGTTACTGCCGCTCTCCTCATGTTGCCGTTTCCCCTTCCTCTCATGCAAGCCCACCTCTCTTGCTTTGATTGTATGACTGCGGCGTGTGGTACAGAACATCCCTTCTTGTATCTTTCCATGAATCTGCTATAATAGTACCATTCCAATCAGCAGGGAGTACCCAATGAAATTCTGTTTTGCGACCCTAGGATGTAAGGTCAATCAATTTGAAACACAGGCTTTGGCACAGCTGGCACAGGAACGCGGACACTTCATTGTCTCCTCAAATGCCGATGTCTGCATTCTGAACACTTGTACCGTTACCGAGTCTGGCACAAAGAAGAATATCCGCGAGCTCAAGCGGCTGAAAAAAAACAATCCGCACGCCATTTTGGCATTATGCGGCTGTTTTGCTCAGACTGATCCCGCCCGTGCAGCGGCGCTGAGCGGGGTTTCCGTTGTCTGCGGTACCTCTGACCGCGCTTCCGTCATCACGCAGTGTGAACGCGCTGTCCGACAAGCCTTGTCCGAGCCTATAGTATCCGGTATGACACCGTCCCATCTGTTCGAGCCTTTGCCGGCAGGTGTTCTTTCCGGTCATACGCGCGCACTGCTCAAGGTACAGGACGGCTGCGATAATTACTGCACCTATTGTATCATCCCTTACGCACGCGGGCATGTGCGCTCTCTGCCGCTTGACAATGCTATATCGCAGGCACAGCAGCTTGCACAGCAGGGCGTCAGGGAAATCATGGTCACTGGCATCGAAATTGCCAGCTATGGACGCGATCTGCCACAGCGACCCAGTCTTATCACCCTGATACAAGCCCTGTGCCGCTGTGCTCCTTCGGTGCGTTTTCGCCTTGGCTCACTGGAACCGCGCTGTATCACGCAGGAATTTTGCGATACGCTCGCGCGGTATGATAACCTCGCGCAGCATTTTCACCTTTCGCTTCAATCCGGATGCGATGCCACACTGCAACGGATGCATCGCCGTTATACCACAGCGCAGTATACCGATGCGGTCACACGTCTGCGCACCGCCTTTCCCGGCTTCTCCCTTACAACGGACATCATTACCGGCTTCCCCGGTGAAACAGAAGAGGAATTCACACAGACTGCCGCCTTTGTCCGGCAAATTGCTTTTTCTTCTGTTCATGTCTTTCCGTACTCGGAGCGTCCCGGAACACCTGCCGCGTCTATGCCGAATGCTGTTCCTCCCGCCGTTCGCGCCCAGCGTGCAGAACAGCTGCGCGTTGTCTGCTCTGCGCTCTCGGAACGGTTTTTGCGTGGGTTTTTGAACCAAACCATCTCCATTGTGCTGGAGCAGCCGCATCACGGTATTCAGTCCGGTCACAGCCGCTGGCATTTCGCCGTCCAGCTGGAACAGCCTGTCGGACACCCGGGTGACGAGGTTCTCGTCATTCCGGAGCGCATCCAGAACGGAACTCTCATCGGTAAAATCGCCACGTAATCAAAAGGTTCGAATGAGCCATGCTCACTCGAACCTTTTTCTTATACCTACCGGCTTTTCTGATAGATTCTACGCTTGTTAGAACTTAAATACGGCAACACCATATCCCGGCAGCGGATAAGCCACAGAGCACGGCTGTCCGTCGCACTCCCCCTTGGTCGCCTGATATACCTTCGGTTCTGTTATCAGTGTCTCTCCGTTCATGCCATCCGACGCCAGAATACGAGTATACCGCTTTTTCTTCGGTACACCGACGCGGTAATCCGGACGATCCACCGGCGTAAAGTTAATGACAAACAGCAGATTGTTGCGTCCCGTCGGCGACAGCCGCATAAAGCTGAAGATACTGCGATCTCCGTCGTTGGCATTGACCCATTGAAATCCATCCCACGTATCATCCGTACCATACAGTGCCGGATACTTCTGATACAGCTTGAGCAGCTCATGTACAAAGCTCGTCAACGCCTGATGATGCGGATCATCCAGACACCGCCAATCCAGTTCGCGCTCCTCGTTCCATTCACGGCGCTGACCAAAGTCCTGCCCCATGAACAGCAGCTTCTTGCCCGGATGTCCAAACATAAACGCATATGCCGCCTTCAAGTTCGCAAACTTCATCGGTTCGTCCCCCGGCATCTTCTCCATCATCGAACCCTTGAGATGTACCACCTCATCATGCGAGATGACGAGAACATAATTCTCGCTGTATGCATACGTCATGGAAAACGTCATCTTGTTGTGGTTGTACTTGCGGAAGTATGGATCGCACTTCTGATACTCCAGAAAATCATTCATCCAGCCCATATTCCACTTCAGGTCAAAGCCGAGCCCGCCATCCACCGGAGAACCTGTAACCATCGGCCACGCCGTCGATTCCTCTGCAATCATCACAGCACCTGGGCTGCTCTGATGCACGATGGAATTCAAATGACGGAAAAATTCAATCGCCTCAAGGTTCTTATTTTCTCCATACTGATTGGCAACCCACTGACCGTCCTGTTTACCATAGTCCAGGTACAGCATTGATGCAACAGCATCAATGCGCAGACCGTCAATATGATACTCCTTGAGCCAATACAGCGCATTGGCGATCAGGAAATTACGAATCTCATTGCGTCCGTAATCAAAAATTTTCGTACCCCAATCCGGATGCTCTCCCTTGCGCGGGTCAGCATACTCGTACAGCGGACTGCCATCAAAGTTTGCCAGACCATGTTCGTCACGCGGGAAGTGCGCCGGAACCCAATCCAGAATAACACCAATCTTATGCCGATGCATATAATTTACAAAATACATAAAATCCTGCGGCGTGCCATACCGCGCCGTCGGTGCATAATAGCCCGTTACCTGATAGCCCCATGACGCGTCCAGTGGATGCTCTGCCACGCCAATCAGCTCGACATGAGTATATCCCATATCCTTCACATATTTCGCCAGCTCCGATGCCAGTTCACGGAAGGTATAATAGCCCGGATCGTCCTCATTCTTCGCCGGATGCTTTCTCCAAGAACCCGGATGCAGCTCATAAATTGCCATCGCTTCTTTTTTGAAGCAGAAGCTCTTCCGCTTTTCCATCCATGCAGAATCCTTCCACGGGTATCCATCAATCGACACAACCTTCGATGCCGTTCCGGGGCGAAGCTCTCCGCTGAAGCCATACGGATCAAATTTCAGTACGGTGTTTCCATCCTGTCCGGTAACCGCGTACTTGTACAGCTCTCCTTCCCGTAAACCAGGGACAAAGACCTCATAAATACCCAGCGGCTCGGTGCGCTGCATCGGCGTCGCAGTCGAATCCCACTCATTAAAATCGCCGACCAAATGGACACTCTGCGCGTCCGGCGCCCAGACGGCAAAATAAATGCCCTCCTGTCCATCCTGCACCGCAAAATGGGCACCCATCTTGCGATAAATCTCATAATGTACACCTTTTCCGAATAAATACTGATCATATTCCGTAATATGCGGATCCGGCACTTTCTCCGGCAGAGCTGCCTTACTTTTTTGATTTGTGTTCTTCTCCATAGTGTTCCTCTCCTCCCCCTGTCTGTCGGCGTGTCGCAGCGCAGTACGTCCGCCGTCCGAACGGCAGGGATTCTATGCATTTAGTATACCCTATTTCTGTTCCCTTGTAAATTCTAAACAATACTTTGCCGCAAATTTCCCAAAAATCATGTCGCAATATACGACAAAACGGCGGGAGTTGTTTATCCCACCGTTTCATTTCCTTATCCTTCCTGCACACGAATGCCATTCTGCTTGCAGTAATTCCAGACATAACTTTCGCGCGAGGTTTCAACCAGCACTTGGCTCTGTCGTCCCAACGGCATACGACTTCCTCCTCTGCCAAACGCCTGATCGCCAATGTACGTCACGGAGTCCGGCACACGCAGGAACGTCAGCTTTTCGCAGGAGGCAAACGCCTCTGCGCCAATTCGCTTCAATCCAAACGGAAGCTCCAGCGAGTACAGGGATGCGCACCGATAGAATGCGTGCTCTTCAATCTCCTGCAAACCATATGCAAACTGTACCTTGCGCAGCTGGCTGCAATCCTGAAAGCAGCTCTGCGGTATAACGGTCAACGCAGCCGAGAGCTTGACCTCCTGTATGGCACTGCATCCGATAAATGTCTGCGATCCCATCCAGTTCACCTGATTCGGCAGCGTAAAATGTGACAGCGATGTGCAAAAGCCAAACGCCTCCGCGCCGATGCGCTGTAGACCGCTTGGCAGCCGTACATCCTGTAGCGTATGACAGCCGTAAAACATCTTTCGCGGCAGTTCGCTCACTCGATTGGATACCGTAACACGTTTCAGACTCACGCAGTCCGAGAACACGCATTCGCCCAATTCCTCCAGTGAATTTGGCAGAACGCACTCCTCCAGCTTGACGCAGCGCGCAAACGCCGCACTCCCAATGCTCTGCAATGGAGGATACAGCGACAGCGTCTGTACCGCCGTGCAGTCGGCAAATGCTTTTTCGCCTATTGATTCCACCGCATTGGAACAGGTAATTCCCGTCAAATCCTTGCGTTCGCAGAACGCCCAGCTGGCAATATTCCGGTAGTCTGCCACCTGCAATATGTTGCCGTTGGCGTTGCCCAAGCGCAGCTTTCGCGTCGGCAGCTTTTGCGCCTGCTCCTGTGTCAGAACATCATACACTGCCTTTACCAGAAGCGACTGCTCTTTTTTCTTTGACGTCCCCTCCAGCTTCTGCTTGATATACTGAGCATCGGCAGACAGCACCACAGACAGGCCAAGCTGTTCCCAAAACCGATCCAGAAGCGTCCTGGTTTCCTGTTCTGCCGTCTGCTTGACCACCAACGGCTTTGCCGCCTGCGGCTTTCCAGCGAATTGCAACGCATGATACATCTCCTGTGCGCTGGCATACCGTTCTTCCGGTCGATACGCACAAGCTTTGCAAATCGCTTCGCCAAACGCTTTGCTCACTCCGTTCGGGAGCGGCAGCTCTTCACCACGATTTCGACGGTCAAGCGCCTTGGGTTTCCAGTCCTTGCGCGGCATGTCCGGCGTAATAAACGGCAGATAACCGCCATTTGCCAGCTGATACAGCACAAGTC
>CAVBHI010000265.1:0-2814 GCA_963595115.1 bacterium | reverse complement strand
TGCGTTGATAGAAGACATTGCAAAGGGCTATCGTCAGGTGATTTCGGATTTGTATGATGCAGGCTGCCGCAACATACAGCTGGATGACTGCACATGGGGTGTTTTGGTAGCAGAGGGCAGTGTTGCGCGCTATGGTGCAGACACCGATCTGAAGTCAATCACGGAAAAGCTTCTGCGTGTGAACAATTTGGTTCTGGAAAATCAGCCAGAGGATTTGATTATCAATACGCATGTCTGCCGCGGCAACTATCATTCGGCTTATTTCAGCAGCGGTGCATATGATTCCATTGCAGAGCCACTGTTTGGTCGAGAGAATGTAAATGCGTACTATCTGGAATTTGATGATGAGCGTTCGGGTGGATTTGAACCGCTCAAGGCAATCACCGGCAACAAGAAGGTTGTTCTTGGCTTGATTACAAGCAAATCGCCAGAGTTGGAAGACAAAATGGAAGTTATTGCACGTATCCATGAGGCAGCGAAATACATTCCGTTGGATCGCTTGTATCTCAGCCCGCAGTGTGGCTTTGCTTCTTGTGAAATCGGCAATAAGCTGACGGAGGAAGAACAGTGGGCGAAGCTGGCATTGGTCAAGGAAATTGCAGAAGAGGTCTGGGGTTAATAGATTGTATTGCCTGTTTTGGCACGTTTTGCGGTGAAAGAAAGTATATCAGGTATTGTTGCAAAAAAATCTCTGGACGGCGCAGCCGTCCAGAGATTTTTGTCCATTCGATTGAAAAAAAGTTAAAATGCCAGTGGATCAACGCATTCGTCTTCCGGTATCGTCCGAAGTACGCGGCAGGGATTTCCTACTGCGACGACTCCGGCAGGAATATTTTTTGTGACGACACTTCCGGCGCCGATGATACTGCCATCACCGATGGTTACGCCGCCGCAAACCGTGGCATTGGCACCAATCCAGACGTCACGACCGATTGTGATCGGACTGGATATTCCGATACCGGCAGCGCGCTGCGGGGCGTTGATTGCGTGCCCGGAACAGGCGAGACATACGCCGGGAGCAATAAATGCATTCGCGCCAATATAAACGGGAGAGGTGTCCAAAATAACACAATTATAGTTGATAACAGCCAATCCATAGGTATGAATATTAAAGCCATAATCGCAGTGAAAGGTTGGTTCGATAAAGGTAAGCGGATGACAATCGCCAAACAACTCCTGTAATAATGCAGCGCGCTGTTCTGTCTCTTCGGGACTGGTCTGGTTGTATTTCCAACATAATGTCTTTGCTTTGCGCTGCAAATCCAGTGGCATGTCGCGGTTATACGAACAGTAGGGCTGATTTTGTCTCATCACATCGAACATATTCATAATGATTTCTCCTCATATCATTGGAAAAGCCCTGCGGACAGGGATTTTTGCAAAAAACAAACACCAATTATGACACACATTGCATCAAAATTGGTGTATGGTTATGGTCGAGGTGGCGGGACTTGAACCCACGGCCTCTGCGTCCCGAACGCAGCGCTCTACCAAACTGAGCCACACCTCGATAATCCATTCAGCATTGCAACCAGTATCGCAACGCCATTAATTATATCAGGCGCTGAAAGGATTGTCAACAGAAAGTGCGAAAAAATTTGTGGAATTTGCGCGATGAAAAACCGACCAAAAATGACAAGATATCAATGCAAATACAGAAGAACTGTGATAGAATAGAAATAAATCGTGCAAAGGACAGATGATATGTCGGGATTAGGAACAGATATTGTCGAAATCGAACGTGTTCGCAGAGCGATTGCCAAGCCGCGCTTTTTCCGTAAGGTCTTTACGCCGTCAGAACAGGAGTGGCTGAGGGATCTGGGCGATAACGCGGCACAGTCGGCTGCCGGCCTGTTTTGTGCCAAGGAAGCAGTTGCCAAAGCGCTGGGAACTGGCTTTGGCAAAGGGCTGACGTTTCAGGACATTGAGATCGGACATACGGAATTGGGCGCACCGATCGTTGTACGTCCGAAAGGAGATTTTTTGCTCTCGATCTCGCACTGCCACGCATATGCGGTGGCAACGGCTCTTTGCCTGGATTTTCACGGAAGGAGAAATCGGGATGCAGTATACGAGTGAAGACTTTCTGCTGACACAGCTCCGTCCGCGTGACCCGCAGGCGAACAAAAATGATTTTGGACGTGTGTTGGCTGTCTGCGGCTGCCGCAGCTACTGCGGTGCGCCATACTTTGCGGCGATGGGTGCTGTGCGTGCGGGAAGCGGTGTTGTGACACTGGCGATTCCGGACAGCATTCACACCATTCTCGCAGGAAAGCTCAACGAGCCGACGTTTGACGTGCTACCGTCGGATGAAGACGGAAGAATTGGCGCGTTTGACACACTGTCACTCTCGCGCAGAGCGGCGATTCTGGCAGGACCGGGCTTGGGACGCAGCAGGTGTATTACCGCCCTGATTGAACACATTGTGCTGCATGCCGAAGCACCGGTGATTCTGGACGCGGACGGCATAAACGCTCTGTCGGGACATATAGATATACTGGAGAGAGCAGCATATCCGGTCATTTTGACGCCGCATGAGGGAGAATTTGCCCGTATTTGCGACGTGACGGGAGACAGCAGAGAAGAACGTGCAGCGGCGTTTTCCAAAGCGCATCGGTGCGTTTTGCTGCTCAAGGGACATAGAACATGGATTGCGTCGCCGGATGGTCGTCTGATTTGCAATCGCTTCGGAAATCCGGGCATGGCAAAGGGCGGAAGCGGTGATATCCTCAGCGGGATTATCCTGTCTCTGCTTGGACAGGGACTAAAGCCGTGGTATGCCGCCGCGTGCGGTGCATACATTCACGCGCGTGC
>CAVBHI010000264.1:0-2550 GCA_963595115.1 bacterium | reverse complement strand
TTTTTTCCGTATGTTTATACAACAAACAGAAAAATGCCGCTGTTTCTGCCAATACCCTCCCGTTTCTTCTAGATATTGTCTCATCCAATACCGAAAGAGGACTTCTCCAAGCCAGTCTCCGACCGCTCCGAAACGTCCTCTTCTGTCTGTCCAGGGAGGAGACTCGCTCCCACCGGCTCTTATTAAAATGGTATATGCTATTCCCTGCTTTGATACCGCACGCGGTGCATCAGTCGCGTGCGGTCACTTTGGACACACGAACAACGCGCCGACTTCTTCTTTCTGCTTGACTTACCACATTCTCCGAGCAACGCACCTCCCAGAATGCAGCTTGCACCGACCGTCTGCACCGGTGTCATTGTCTCGCCGAGCACGACCACCGAAAGCAACACCGCCGAAAGCGGCTCTAAATATCCGCAGATGGAAACCGTTTGCACCGGCAGCTTTCCAATCGACGAGAAATAAAAGTAGCATCCGACACCGGTGTTTACCAATCCCAGTATCCAAATCCATTTCCAGTCCTCGATTTGAATCGACATTACCAAGCCGCTCTTACACAGAGTATATGCCGCAACCGTTAAAAAGCTGACGGCAATCTGCAAAAAGGCATTTTCCATACCGGTGATCGCCGCTGCCTTTTTGTTGAAGATAATCATGCCCGCATACATAATAGCCGACATTGCGCCGCAGAACAGTCCCCATGGGTTGATACCATCCATCGACAGACCATGAATAAACAGCACACCGCAAACAACCATTGCAAAGCCTGCTATTTTGGGTGTCGTCAGCTTTTCGTGAAACAGCATCGGTGACAGTCCCATGACAATCACCGGTCCGCAATAATACAGCAGCGAAGCAATGCCGACGCCGATCTGAGCATAAGCTTCATACAAGAAAATCCAGCTGATTCCCGTCGAAATGCCAGAAATTAATAAAAACATACTGTCTTTTTTCTTTTTGTAAAACGTAAATTTCTGTCCAGTTAAGAACAGTAGTGCAAGCAGCAATGCGCTGCCGATCATTGTACGCAGCATAACAATCTGGTAACTGCTCAAAGAGATATGGCTTGCTACAATTCCATTGCTTCCAAACAACAGCAAGCCCATCATGTACATCACATAGGGTCGTTTCATCATTCCACCTCCGGCAGTCCGATCACTGCCAGTATCTTGCTTTTCGAGATACTTCTCCTTGCAAGCATCCGGAAATCGTGCGCACGTTTCTCCCTTGCCTTTTTATTGTCTGTATTGTATCATTGATTTTAGAATTTGAAAAGCGAATGTTTTTCATGCTTAGCATGATATTTCGGTATGGAAAGGAGCGACTTCATGGACGTAAATATCTTAAAATACATTGCATTCGTCAAGACAGTTGAATACGGAAGCTTTACCCGCGCGGCGGAGCTTCTCAATTACTCACAGTCTGGTATCAGCCGCATGATCAGCGACTTGGAAAAGGACTGGAATCTCTCTCTTTTGGAACGTAGCCGCGCCGGCATTCGGCTCACGTCCAGCGGCAAAGCACTTTTGCCCTATGCCAAAAACGTCTGCGAAGAATATTCTCGTCTGCAAATGCAGGTGGATGAGCTAAATGGTCTTCGTTCCGGACTCATTCGCATCGGTACAATCTCCAGTGTTGCTACACACTGGCTTCCCAACATTGTCAAGAGATTCCAGAAAACTTACCCCAATATTGACTATGAATTGGTTCTTGGACATTATGTTGATATTGAGCATTGGATCGCAGAGGGACGCGTAGACTGCGGCTTTCTCCGGCTTCCCACCAATCCGGAATTTGATACCATTCCGCTGGAGCAGGACAAGCTGCTTGTCGTTTTGCCGGAAGGACATCCATTGACACACCACCCTACGATTCCCATTGACGCGCTTGCCGATTATCCGTTTATGCTTCTGGAAAAAGACGCAAAAACAGAAATTTCGGAACTGTTTGAACAGCACAACGTCAAACCCAAGGTTCACTTTACCACCAGCGACGACTATGCCATTATGTCCATGGTAGAAAAAGGCCTCGGCATCAGCATTCTGCCTGAACTGATTCTCAAACGAACGCCGTATAATATCGTCACAAAAGAGTTGGATTTTCCCGCACGGCGTACACTCGGTCTCGCTATGCGAGATAGAAAACGCATCTCGTTAGCGGTGACACGGCTCATCGAGCATCTTGATTTCCGAACAGTTGACTCAGATTGAAACGTAAGTCGCCTTGTCAATATAACGAAACGCAGACAGTGCTTTACATACTGTCTGCGTTCTCTTTTTTGTATTTCAAAAGCGGGAAATCAAGCATTGGTATCGTTTTTCAACAACATGAGTGCTGCTGCACGGTACACGCGAAATGCAGACGGAAGGGCAATCGTCGTTTGAATTTCTTCCGCCGATGCCCACACAAAGCGACCCGTCTCTTCTGTCTCCGCAATCACACTGCTCATATGCCATTCCAAATGAGAAAACACATGCTTTGCCCGCTTTCCCTCTCGGATATTGCGAAGCGTGCTGCCCCACTCCGGTTGCTCTTTCTCCAGAACATTGG
>CAVBHI010000263.1:0-4950 GCA_963595115.1 bacterium | reverse complement strand
ACCGTAAGGTGGAGCAAACGCAGGTCTGCGTCGTGCGTTTGCTCCACCTTACGGTAAAGCCCTTGCTTGATGCCATCAGCTTCGCGATAGCCGTTCTTCTTGGCGCAATCGTAAAGGTCAACGTCTTACTGCCGCTATACTTTTCCCCCTTCAGGGTTATCTTCACGGTGTACTTGCCGACGTTCTTTCTGCCCTTTGACAGCTTCACGGTATAATCCGTGCCGGAAACCAGCTTTGTACCCTCGCTGTCCTTTACTCTCGCCTTCGGGTTCTTCGTCTTTCCGCTGTAAGTGAACTCCGTTTTATGGAGCGTAATCTTGGAAACCTTCGGAATGATCGTTATCTCCGTCTCACCACAGGTGCAGGTCAGCGTTTCTTCGCCGTCCTTCGAGACAGTCGCTTTCTTCGTCACCGTTTTCGTCCACGTGTGCTCATGCTTCACGAAACCGACTGTTTTGCCCTCTACCGGTGCCCACGCTGCCAGCTGGATGCTCTGATTCAGAGGAGAGCTCCAGTCATCCTGCATGATCTTCGTAATCGCGGACAGCGCTTCAGCATTCTTGAGGTTGTTGTTCAGCGTATCAGCAAACCCTTGGCTTCTCAAATCCGTAACGGCTTCCAACCCCTCTGCCGTGCTGCCGTCAACCGCAACGCCGATTGCTTTCTTGTCATTGTCTGCAATCTCCGTGCTGCCCTGCTTTTGTACTGCATTCTTCGCAAAATAGCTGTTTGTCATCGTTGCAATGCCGGTCAGACGTCCTGCCAGACCGCCGATGTCGGTTGTGCTCGTGCTGCACACCAAATCCATATCCGCATAACAGTTGTACACAGCACCTGCCTGGAAGCCGGACAAGCCGCCCAGCGCCGCCTGATTGACCTGCGCATCGACGTCAATGCTGCCGGTCGCATAGCTGTTCAGAATGCCGGTTCGCGCCGGTACACCAATCAAACCGCCTGCATACGCCGATTTTGCATCAGAAATAACCTTGATAACAACGTTGGACGAGCAGTTCGTCACCGAACCGCGGTTGCTCTGTCCGAGCAGACCGGCACCATATGCCGAACCGGAATTGGAATGAACCGAAACCATACCGCTGACAGAAACATTATCCACATAACCGTCACTGCCGCCCTGTTCCATTGCCGAAGACAGGATAGCACCGTAGACGCGCTTACTATCCGTCGATGCGACATAGACTGCCGCATTGTCAATAGCCAAATTGGTAACTGTGCCGCCCTCAATGTAAGCGAACAGACCCGTGTAATAGCCATTGTACGGCGACTTCTCGCTTCCAATGCTCATGCTGCGGATGGCATGACCATTGCCATCGAAGTGACCCGCAAATGCCGACGGAGTTTGTCCGCCTGCCGGAATCCACTCCTTGGTCAGTTCAATATCACTACCCAGCGCAACATACTTGCCTGCATAGCTTTCATCCTCATTGACGTGAGCGGCAAACGCACGCAGCTGCTCTTCCGTCTTGATGATCCACGGATTGGTTTCCGAACCGTCGCCCGAAGCAAACAGATCATCGGTTGCTTCTCCATAAATCGACGTGTCGCCCTTAATCGCTTTCTCCAGAGCGGTCTGTACCGCTTGCTTAAATGCACCGTCCTCCAGCTTATCCGCCTTCAGGCTGCCGTCTGCCAGCTTCTTGCACAGATCCTCATACTTGTTGTCGCCCTTCACGACAGAAACCGCCGAAATCGCGCCATCCTTATTGATAGCAATGCAAACCGTGGTGGTCTTTTCGCTGTCTCTGCCATAGTACGTTCCTTCCTTATAGGTTTCATCGACCTCCGGAAGAAGCGCATTGATTTTGTCCGTTGTCGTTGTATCGTAAACTGCCTTGACTGTGGTATCAGTCAGTACCGACGGAGTCGAGTCTGTACCCGCCTGCCAGCTCTTGAGGGAAGAAGCCAACGCTTCGCTTCCGCTCCACTGACCATCCTGTCTGCCTCCGGCAGCCAGATCAATATTCAATGCCTTCAGATTATCATTGAGCTTCCTGGTCAGCGTACCGTCCGTCATCTCACTCGCCTTGAGTGCCGTGACATCCAGTGCAACACTGCCGGTAAACGGCTCGCCTTCGTCATTCACTCCGGGACCAACGCTCCAGCCGATGCCAACCGCTGGAGCAATCTCCAGGCGATCCGCCGTTTTATCGTCCGTGACCAGCTTGGTATTTTCGCTCCAATAGCACTGGAAGCTGTCCGCAATACCGGTTGCCCATCCCGCTAGAGCGCCGACATAACTGGTGTAGCAGTCAGAAATGACCGATGCCGTCGAGTAGCAGTTTTCCATTGTGCCGGCATGTACTGCCGCAATGCCGCCCAGCGACGGCGCGCCCTCTGCCGAGCGATCCGATGTTCCGGAAATGCTGCCCTCGACATAGCTGTTCGCGACCAGACCGCGATTTTGCAGGGCGATAATACCGCCTGCTTCTGCAATGCCGCCAATCGACTCCGCACGAACATTCGCATTAACATGCGTGTTGATGATCTTGTGACGCAGACCATAGCCTACCACGCCGCCGATAAACGTATTGGCGCTGTCATGCGTTGTGACACCGTTGATCGTACCGGTTACGGTTACCGAATCAATCAATGCTTCCTTGACATAGCCTGCCACGCCGGCAGTAAAATTACTCTTCGGCGACGAGGTATAGAAACTGACATCCAGATTCAGGTTGGATACCTCTGCATCGCTGTTCAGTACGCCAAAGAAACCAAAATAACCAATCGGGTTGTCCTCACTGTCTGCATACGGCTGCTTCTCCGAGCCGATGGTCAGACCGGTAACGCTGTGACCGCGTCCGTCGAAGAAGCCATTGAACGCATACTCGCCTTCGCCAATCGGCGTCCACTGCTTGTCCGACAACACAATGTTGTCGCCCAGCGCAACGTAAATGCCGGTGTAATCCAAATTCTCTGTCAGCGATGTTGCAAATTTACGCAGCTGCTCCTCCGTGTTGATAAGATACGGATCTTCCGCTGTGCCGGAGCCGGAAGCAAAGATACTCTCGTCCACCGATGTATCCGCATAAACCGTATCACTAATTGCCGCTGCACCGTCTGTGATTGCCCATGCATAGTAATCGTTCTCGGTAACAGCAGCAATTGCCTGCTCCCAATCCGCCTTCTCCGGCTTCTTTTCTCTCACTTCTGCTACAAAGGCTGCCGTGCTCTTCTTGGACAGATTGTTATTGAGCTGCTCTGCCATTGCAGCGTCTGTCAGCTCTGCTGTGGTCTTGTCAACCACAGCGTTTGTGCCCTCTATCGCACTGTTTTCGCCGACGCCCTTTGCAGTTTTGCTGCTGTCGAAATAGCACTCCGAAAGGATGGTGCTGGTGGATGCACTGCCCGCAATCGCGCCAGTCTTAGTTGCGTCCTGTGCTGCGCTCACTGCGCCGGTTACCACATTATTATACACAACGCCGTTTGCGCCGCCAAATACCCCGCCAATATTGTTGCTGCCTGTGCTTGCGCTGTCGAGAGAGATGTCACCCGCTGCCAAGCAGTTCATAACCAGTCCATTGATGCTGCTAAAACCAATCAGACCGCCGACATTGCCATTCTTAGCACCAGTGTTTGCCGTGATGTCCACATCCGCGCTGCTGCTGCGCGTCTGAGAAAACTGATTGCTCAAACCAATCAAACCGCCGGTCATCGTGATTGCCTCACCATTGGTATTAACGGTAATCGTACCGGAAACATGGCAATGATCCACGACTACGCCTTCTGCTGATTCATCGGACGTTTTATTCTTGCAAAAGCCGATCAGCGCCGCGTTGTAGTTCATCTTCGTTGCCGCCGATACAATGCTGACCTTCGTCATGTTGACGTTGCGAATAACCGCATTGCGATTCACATAGCCGAACAGACCGGTGTATTCCAGCGTAGTCGGCGTTTCTGTCGTACCGATGGTCATGTTAGAAATCGTGTAACCCTTACCGTCGAACGTGCCGGAAAACGCTGCACCCTTGCTGCCGATCGGCGTGTATGCAACGCCACTCAGATCAATGTCATTGCTAAGCGCGATATACTTGCCCTCATAGGTTTCGCCGCCTGCTACGGATGCGCTCAGTCCGTTCAGTGTGTTTGCGCTGGCTACCAGATACGGCTTTGCTTTCGTGCCCATACCACCGTCAAACACAAAGTCCGTCCGCGCCTTGGTCAATGCTTCCTCTGCGCCTTCCAAAATGCCCTTACTGCTCCGTGTCGCGCCGGAAACAACGTCAACGCCCTGCGTCGAGTTCGCCGCCTTGATCTTGTCTAAGATCACAAGCGCCTCTTCCCAATATTCCGGCGTTTCCTTTTCCTGCTCCGCCTGAATGTCATTGATCACAACAACATCATTATCGCTCTTCGCCATCTGAATAGTGATGGTGATTGTTCCGCCGAAACCCGTTCCTGTACCCGTAAAGGTACCTTCCTTATAGGTCGGAAGCGATTCGGATTCATCCGAAACAACTTCCACCTGACCCTCACTCGCGGATGCCACTTGACCATTCTCTGTCTGTGGTACATTTTCATCCACTACAAGAACGGACACGTTTTTGTCCGAAGCATCAAGGTCTACCGCAAAGACCGATGTTCCGGCAACCGAAACCAGCATCGTCAACGTCAGTAAAAACGATACCAGACGTTTCGTCATTTGTTTCATGTCTAACCTCCTATGACATATTGCTTGGAGCAAGCGCAGCATTGGTTAGTCCAAGCTAATTGTTTCAATTCAAGGTATAACATATATCAACACTATTTTCAAGCATTTTCTCCGTTGTTCCAGCTCCATTCAGATATTTTTTGTTGATTTTACATTAACTTGAGCAAATTTTTAACACAAAATGCTGTACCCGCTACTCTAACATCCGTCAACTGGTCATTCAAAGCACAAAAAAGTCTGATTTCGTTTGAAATCAGACTTTCTTGTGGAGCTGCTAGGCAGAT
>CAVBHI010000262.1:0-2075 GCA_963595115.1 bacterium | reverse complement strand
CCTCCGGCGGACGTTATCCAGCGTTATCCTGCCCTGCGCAGCCCGGACTTTCCTCATAGTACACCTTTCGGTTGCACTACGCAGCTGTCAACTTTACTCACTATATCATTATAGCTGTTTCCGCTTCATCTGTAAACATCTATTTTTATGATAATCACGGAAATCAATTTTCCAAAATTGTGCAAATAACAGGCTCGAAAAAAGAATTCGGCGTGATTTTGGGCACAGTTCTTTTGGAAGAATACCCAGCCTTATATCGCGCTTCCACAAATGAGTAGGGAATTTGCTCTCAGCACAGATTTTCATGGCAAACCGTGCTGCTTTCTTGACACTGACAGCAGCAAGCAGTATCATAACGAGGAAGCAAAGCTTCACCTTTTAGAGAATACTTATTATTTCACTTACAGAAGGAGAGGACATATCGCGTGAAATTCTTTCAATATCAGCAAAATAGTCGCACAAAGCTCGGTTACTGCATAGGAGAACAACTCATAGATGCCGAAGAAACCATCCGACAGAACCACAGCGACTTGCCGTGTACGCTGGAGGCTCTGCTGAACGCACCCGACCAGGACACCCTGCTTTCTCGTTATGCACAGCTGAAGCCTATGCCGGTTGCCGCTCCGATACACTTCGCACCGGTGGTCACGCATCCGGAAAAAATTATCTGTATCGGATTGAATTATCGTTCCCACATCGAGGAAACCGCGATGGTTCCGCAAAAGGATTTTCCGCCGGTGTTCCCCAAATTCCCCAACTCGTTGGTTGGTCACAATCATCCGATTCGTTTGCCGAAGCAAGCCGAACAATTTGACTATGAGGCAGAACTGGTTATTGTCATCGGCAAGGAGACGCATGCGGTAACACCAGAGCAGGCAAAACGGCACATCTTCGGTTACTCTGCCGGAAACGACTTCAGCGCACGCGATTTACAATTTGCGACCGGTCAGTGGCTTCTGGGTAAGGCCTGTGATGATTTTGCACCAGTCGGTCCCTTCCTTGTCACAGCGGACAGCATCGATCCGGAGCATCTGGATATTTCCTGCCGCGTTAACGGCGAACTGCGCCAGCAATCCAACACAGAAAATATGATTTTCTCTTGTGCAGAAATCGTAAGCTATCTTTCCCGCTATATCACACTCCGCCCCGGTGACATGATCTATTCCGGCACTCCGGCAGGTGTCATCCTCGGAAAAGAAGAAAAAAACTGGCTCAAAGCCGGAGACCGGATAGAGGTCACCATCGAAGACATCGGCACGCTAACCAATTGGCTGGAATAAGTGCTATCATTGATACAAAAGAAGGATGACAAAGGCTTCCCGTGATGCGGGAAGCCTTTGCACGTATATGCTGTGAAAAAATTTGTAACGGAAAAAGGGATTTACTTGATTTGTACCAGCAATTCGCCAGCCTTGACAACAGCCTGCTCCGTAGCGAGCAGCTTTTCAATGTGACCGGACATACGGGCAACAACAGAGGTTTCCATCTTCATTGCCTCAATAACCAACAGGACTTGATTCTTCTCTACGCGGTCGCCTTCCTTCACTAAGACACGAGATACCATGCCCGGCATTGGAGCGCCAACCTGTCCCTTGTCCTTCGGGTCAGCCATCGGAGCGGAGTTACCCTTGACCGGAGCGGTCTTATCCTTGACTGCAACCTCACGGCGGGTACCGTTAAGCTCAAACAATACGTTGCGCGTGCCATCCTCGTTGTGATCGCCCAGACCAAGGTACTTGACAACCAGCGTCTTACCATCTTCGATGTTCATCTGATTGGTTTCGCCCAGAGCCATGCCATTGAAGAAGACATGGCTGCCCATACGGGTAATATAGCCGTATTCCTTACGATGCTTCAGGAAGTCTTCGACAACCTTCGGATACATGCACCAAGAGATGATTGTGCGCTCATCCGGATTGTGATAGAACGGCTCAATTGCCTGTCTTGCGACCTCGAAGTCCACCGGCTCAAGCAACTCGCCCGGACGGCAGGTAATCGGCTCCTCGCCCTTGAGGACAAGCTTCTGCAGATCCTTCGGGAATCCTCCTTCCGGCTGACCCATCCTGCCCTTGAAG
>CAVBHI010000261.1:0-11669 GCA_963595115.1 bacterium | reverse complement strand
AACTCAATCGCCTTTTTCTATACCTTTGGTCTCACATCTATTGTAACGTTACACGCTTTGCCACAAATCTTATCATTCCTTCTTGCATCCCATTTGCTTTCATTGTATAATAAACAGGAGAAAGAGAATGAGGGATGTGCGGGTGTTTTACCCGCTTTTTTCCCGCTAAACCATACGGTTTATTGGAGGACATTGTTATGAAGAAAATCAAAGTGGGTATCGCCGGGCTGGGTCGTCTGGGACGCGTCCATGCACAGAATCTTGCATTTAAGATTCCGAACGCCGAATTGACCGCTGCCTGCTCGATTGTTCCGGCGGAGCTGGACTACGCTAAGACCGAGCTGGGTGTTACCGATGTTTACACCGACTTCCGCGAGATGGTTGCCAAGGCAGATATTGACGCCGTTGCGATCGTCACCACCTCGTCCGAGCACTGCTGGCAGATTGAAGCCGCACTGGATGCCGGAAAGCACGTATTTACCGACAAGCCGCTGGGCGTTGATGTCAACCAGTGCAAGATTGCGGAGGCTGCCGTAGAGCGTCATCCGGATAAGGTTTTCTTCCTCGGCTTCATGCGCCGCTACGATCCGTCCTATGCCTATGCCAAGAAAAAGATTGACGAAGGCGCGATCGGCACGCCGTATATGGTCAAGGCAACCGGTATTGATCCGGAAGCGCTTGTGGAAGGCTCTATCCGGTTTGCAGCCAATTCCGGCGGCATTTTCATTGATATGGCAGTACATGACATCGACCTGATGCGTTGGTTCCTCGGCAGCGATCCGGTACAGGTTCATGCGCTGGGCACAACCTTTAAGCATCCGGAATTCTGTGATGCACACGACGACGAGACCGGTGTTGCGGTTTATAAATGCGAAAACGGCGCGATCGGTATGGTTCATGTCGGACGCACCGCGCCGCACGGCTACCATGTAGAGACCGAGATCGTCGGCACGGAGGGCAGCATCCGCATCAGCCCTGTTCCGGAAAAGAATCTGGCGGTTCTGTACAACCAGCACGGCGTGGTACAGGAGTGCGTCGAGAGCTTCCCGGTTCGCTTTGCCGAGGCATATCTGCTCGAAATGCAGGAGTTCATCAACTGCATCGAAGAAAACCGCAAGCCGGGCGTAACTGTATATGATGGCACCAAGTCCACCGACATTGCGTTCAAGACCACCGAGGCTTGGAAGTCCGGAGCAATTGTGAAAATCTAACTATTTCGTTGCATTTCTTACGGTATTCGGAAACGATATATATCCGCCAACAGACTCCCCTTTGGGGAGTCTGTTTTGCTTCTTCCGGGTCGTTGTTCTCTCTTTTGAGGGGATTTGCGTACAGGATGTACTCCTTCGTTTGCGGTTTCTTTCCTCTTTTTAGCCGTTTCTTGCCTCCGTATGGTAATGTATTGACGAATATTCCCAAGCGGTGCTACACTTAATTTACTTTACGACCGGTTTTTTCCAGCGAAACGTCTGGCAGGCGGGTATTCCTCCTCTCTTGTGACAGTTGCCCGCCCTTTCTGCCGCTCTTCGTCCTGCGAACGCAAGCCTCTCGTCATTGCAACATTTCCGAATAAGGAGCTGATATGTGTGAGTTATATCGCCGCAGTATTCTTCTGTATCGGTGCAGTCGATTACCTTATGAACAACCGCTTGGGTCTTGGCGAACCATTCCGTGAGGGCTTGGAAGCCATTGTCGAGCTGTTGTTCCTCATGACCGGCTTCATCGCCCTTGCCCCATGGCTGAACGATGTTGTTGCGCCGGTTATCACGCCGTTTTTCCAAGCCATCGGATGTGATCCCTCTCTGTTTGCCGGTATGCTGCTCTCCTGTGACAGCGGTGCGGCGGTGCTCGCCTCCGCCATGGCGCTGGATGACGCCGCCGGTCTTTTCAACGGTATGATTGTCGGCGGATTCCTTGGAATCACCATCATGATTACCATTCCGCTGGTTCTGGAAAACGCCAAGGGCACGAAAAAGGTCGCTGCGGTTCGCGGTATGCTGGTTGGCTTTGTCACGCTTCCGTTCGGCTGTGTCCTGACCGGTGTCCTTTACGGCACGCCGATGAGCATTATCCTGCACAATACATGGCCGGTTTTGTTCATCTCCATCCTGCTGCTCATCCTGTTTAAAGTATGCGGCAACAAAATTCTTGTCGTATTCCAGGGGCTTTCTCTGGTTATCCGCACCATTGCGCTGGCTGGCTTTGCCATTGCCGCCGTGCAGGAAACCATCGGCATCACCATTCTTCCGAATCTCACCCCATTGGAAGAGGTATTTCCGGTCATCTGTCACATCGGCGTGTTCCTCGCCGGTATCCTGCCGTTTATGGCACTGCTTCGCCGCATTCTAACCCGCCCGCTGAACGCACTGGGTCACGCACTCAAGATCAATCAGGCATCGGTCATCGGTTTGATTATCAGCATGGCGAACCCGATTCCGGTTATGCTGACCTGTGATCGTCTGGACGACAAGGGCTGCATGCTCAACGTTGCCTTCCTGACGGCTGCCTGCTTTGCCGCCGGTGACTTCCTTGCCTTTTCGATGCAGTTTTATGCACCAATTGCGATCCCGCTCATGGTCGGCAAGCTGATTACCGGATTTGCCAGCTTGCTGATTGCGCTGATTGTGTACAACATCACAGCCAAGAGCGAGGCTTCGGAAACCGTTCCTGCGGTCACGGCAGATCCTGCCCCGATCGGCTGAGCCGCATCGGTTTTCCATCGTTTCACACTTCCAAAAGCGTGTCTGGCTGTTTTTCGGCTTGGCACGCTTTTGCTCTGTACATTGCATTGTGTTTTCTTCTGCGTTATACTGGCGTAGGATCATTCCCCTATTATTCTCAAACAAAGGAGGAAATCACCGTTCCATGAAATCATCCGAGCGTATCAAACGATATCTTTTGCTGTTTGTCTCCCTGTGGATTATGGCATTTGGCATCGCCTTTTCTATCAAAGCCAACTTGGGTACTTCCCCCATCTCCAGCTTTCCCTATGTACTCAGCCTGATTACGCCACTCACCGTCGGTACGGTCACAATTTTGATGCATTGCGTATTCATCCTGTTGCAAATTCTCATCCTGCGTCGGCAGTATCGGCTTGTGCAGCTCATGCAGTTGCCGGTTGCGCTGGTATTCGGCGTGATGACGGATCTCACACTGTGGCTTGTCCGCGGCATATCGTACACCGCTTATTGGCAGCAGTGGATACTCTGTCTCATCGGCGTGGCATTAGTCGGCTTTGGCGTGCGCTGCGAGGTCACGGCTCGCGTTGTCACCCTTGCCGGTGAGGGCTTGATTCTCGCCGTTGTCAAAGTCACCTCGCTTCCGTTCAGCACGATGAAAATCGCCTTTGATGTCACATTGGTCACGCTGGCATGCATCTGTTCGTTTGTATTTCTTCATGGTCTGTACGGCGTGCGCGAAGGCACGCTGGCGGCAGCTCTTCTGGTTGGAACGGTCGCCAAATACCTCCAGCCCATCCTGCGCCGGTTTGAAAATCGGTGGATCGGGGAGATGTAAATCTTTACACAACAACAGCCTTCCTCAAGCGAGGAAGGCTGTTTGTTATAACCAATATAGACTTGTGCTCCCGGAAATTAAGCAGCCTTTGCAGCAGCTTCCTTGCGGCGAGCCTTTGCAGCCATGGACTCACGGGTTACGTCAAGCAGTACGGCGGCGATAATAACCAGACCCAGTACCATGTTCTGTACCGCAGAGTCGATGGACAGAAGCGTAAAGCCGTTACGCAGCGTTGCGATAACCAGCGCACCAATCATCGTGCCGATCATAGTACCCTTGCCGCCCATGAACGATGCACCGCCGATAACGCAGGATGCGATGGCGTCGGTGTCATACGGCTGGATGGCATTTGCACCATTACAGATGCCGGAACGACCGATGGAAACGATACCAGCCAGCGCAGCCATGAAGCCGGACAGCGCATAGCAGAAGGTCAGTACGTTCGCCGAATCAATACCGGACAGACGCGTTGCTTCCATGTTGCCGCCTGCACAGTAGATCGAACGACCCAGAGCCGTGCGGGTCAGCAGGATATGCATGATAATGTAAATCACGATAACAACAATGAAGCTGATCGGGAATCCGCCTACCGTAGCAGAGCCGAGCCACATAACACCCTTCGGGAATCCGGAGATCATCTGCGAACCGGTTACCAGCAGCGCAGCGCCCCAAAGGAAGTTTTTCATACCCAGTGTCGATACGAACGGATGCGGCAGATGCAGACGGGTCAGCAGCAGACCGTTAATCAGACCGATTGCCGTACCGGCAATCAGAGCGACAATCAGCAGCAGCGGAACGCTCGTCGTGCCGTTCTTGACCAGCATGCCGACAACGCAGGCACAGAACGTTGCGTTTGCGCCAACCGAAAGATCGATACCGGCGGTAATCAAACACAGCAGCATGCCGGTAGACAGCAGCGCCGTAAACGTTGTCTGCTTCAATACAGACATCAGGTTTCTATACGTTAAGAAGTTATCACTTGCAATGGTCAGAACAAGACCCAGAATAATCAGCGCGCCCAGTGTACCAATGTACTGACCAAATCCACCTAACTTTTTCTTACTCATCTAATGTACCTCCCCATGCTGCCTTCATCAGGCTCTCCTGGTTAAAGTGTTTGCTGTCGCGGTCAACCGTTGCCATGACCTTGCCGCCGCGCATAACAACAACGCGATCCGACATGCCAAGAATCTCCGGCATTTCCGACGAAACCATGATAACGCACTTGCCTTCCTTGACCAGACGGTTCATAACGTTATATACTTCAATCTTTGCGCCAACGTCGATACCGCGGGTCGGCTCGTCAAAGATATAAATCTCTGCGTCCGTGTTGACCCACTTACCGATAACGACCTTCTGCTGGTTACCACCGGACAGCTGTCCAACGATTTCATCAATGGACGGCGTCTTGATGCGAAGCGACTCAATGTTCTCCTCGCCCGTCTTCAGGATCTTTTTGTTATCCAGGAACGGACCGTTGCAGAAGCCCTTCATGTTTGCCAGCACCAGATTCGTCCGGATGGTCTCCGCCAATACCAGACCCTGTCCCTTACGATCCTCGGTCAGGAACGCAATGCCGGCCTTAATGCCCTGCGCCGGAGTTTTAATGTTTACTTCCTTGCCGTTGATGTATACCTTGCCGCTGTCCAGCGGATCAGCGCCGAAGATCGCGCGCATCGTCTCGGTTCGACCGGCGCCGACCAGTCCCGCAAAGCCAAGCACCTGACCGCGGTACGCCTCAAAGCTGACATCATCCAGCACGCCGCCTTCCTTCAGGTGCTCTGCCTTCAGGGCAACTTCGCCCTTCGTGCCGAATTCCTTCGGGAACAGGTTGTCCAGTGTACGACCTACCATTGCCGCAATTAGGGAGTCATTATTCCAATCCTTAATCTCTTTTGTGTCAATATACTGACCGTCGCGGATAACCGTAACGCGATCGCAAAGCTCGAACAGCTCCTCCAGCTTATGTGATACAAACACAATGCCGATGCCCTTGTCACGCAGCTTTCGGCAGGTCTGCATCAGCTGGTCAACCTCCTTCTCACCCAGAGAAGAAGTCGGCTCGTCCATGATGATCATCTTTGCATCAATCAGTACCGCCTTGGCGATTTCAATCATCTGCTGTACGCCCATACCAAACGTACCCGCCGGCTTCGTCGGATCTACATCCTGACCCAGCGACGCCATGACTTCCTTCGCCTTCTTGTTCATCGCGCGGTAATCAAGCAGACCCATCGGTCCCTTGATCCACTTGTTAATGAAAATGTTGTCTGTGATGCTCAGCAGCTTCTCAATATTCAGCTCCTGATAAACACAAGCGATTCCGGCCGCCGCCGAATCGTTCGGATTCTTGAACGTCATCTGCTGACCGTTCACGTAAATTTCGCCTTTGTCCGGCTTATGTACACCGGTCAGCACCTTAATCAGCGTAGACTTACCTGCACCATTCTCGCCGATCAGTCCCAGAATCTCACCCGGCTTTACCGCCAGCTGCATATTATCCAGCGCGACAACACCAGGGAATGTTTTGGTACAATCCTTTAACTCTACTACATACTCACTCATTAACTCTTCACCCTTTTCTCCGAGAGGGGATTTTTTCGATCAGTCTCTCCTTTTCAAGCGACTCCGGTCTCGGCACAGCGCCGCCTGCGAAAATGCGCATCAACGATGCAACATTTTTGCAAAAAGTACTCATCGAACCGGAAAGAAAGTACCCTTACCGATATATGTCGATCGATAAGGGTACCTGATTCCTTTAATTTGTTACCCTTCTTCGCTCAATGCGTTTCCTACGAAGCAATTACTCGCCGATGTAACCCTTCAGCGTATCCAGACGTTCCTGTGCGTTGGATGCATCAATAACCGAGCAGCCGGAATCAATGAAGGAATCCAGCTCTTCGCCGTTGAGCGACTTGACTGCCGCCTCAACTGCCTTGTAGCCCATGTCATATGCTTCCTGCGCAACGGACATTGTCTCTTCGCCATTCAGAATCGCGGTGCAGGCAGACTGGATGCCGTCAAAGCCGATAAAGACGGTGTCCTTATACGCCTTGTTATCCTTTGCTGCACGAGCGGCTGCCATTGCCATGTCATCGTTGTTGCAGGTGATGATAGCAATGCCTTCCGGATGGTTCTGCATAATTGCTTCCATGGAGTTTACTGCCTTGTCAGCAACGGCGTCCGCATACTGGATTTCCTTATCCAGGAACGTGCCGCCAGCCTTCTCGACGCCCTGCTTGTAGCCGGTCAGACGATCGGTAGCCGTACCGTCGCCCTGTACGCCGGAGATTGCAATTGCCTTGATTTCCTTCCAGCCAGCTTCCTTTGCAGCCTTGACGGCAGCCTCGCCGCCCAACGCCGCTGCATCGACATTGCCAGTGCCTACGAACGCTTTTACTTCCGGTGCATCAATGTTGGTATCAACCGCGATGATCGGAGCTTCCTGTCCGGAAATCAGATTGGCTGCCAAGTCAGCCTGAAGCGGAGCGATGACAAACGCATCATATGCGCCAGAATTCAGATCGGTCTCGATCATGTTCTGCTGTTCGTCGTAAGCCGTTTCCGACGTAGCGCCCTTGACCTCAACATCTACGTTATTTTCCTTGCCATATGCCTCTGCGCCAGCCTTTACGTAGGACCAGTACTCCGAAGCGGTGGTTTTCAGAAGAACGTCAATTTTGTAGTCGCCAGAAGCGCTGTCAGAACCGCCGGACGAGCCGCCACAGCCTGCCAAAACGCCTGCCGTCATTACGCCTGCCAGCGTCATCGCTAACATTCTCTTCTTCATAATGTGTTTCCTCCTTCGTTTGCCTCTTCCGAAACGTATCTATCTCATTTCCTCATTCCCTGTCCGATTCTGCTCGAAGGGCGTTGAGCAGCTTTGGGCGACGGACAAAAGCCTGCGAAAAAAAGATCAAGCTCACGTCTGCGTCTCCTCTCTCCAAAAGAGCACAGACAAACCGGACTGCGTTGCTTCATGGTACATAGAAGGTGATGCCGCACCCTCCGTCCGACTGTCCCTGACACAGCTGCGTCAAAAACGATCATATTTACCATGAACAATCCAATTTTACGCTTCCGTTTGTATATATTATACAATCCCCCACTGTGTTAAACCGAATCATATTGCGCAAAAAGCTTTGCAAAGCGCGCCATTTAGATGAACATATTTCGGTATTGTCTTGGCGACACGCCAACCTTGCTCCGGAATACCGCCGCAAAGCTGGTGTCATAGGCATAGCCAACCTCTCCCGCGATGTCCGCAATGGATCGCCGACTCTCCCGCAGCAGCGTCTTGCTGTGACTGATGCGCAGATTGACGAGATACTCGTGCGGAGACTGTCCTGTGCTCTCACGAAAGCGGCGGTTGAGCTGAGAAATACTCAGGTGAAACTGTTTGGCAAGATCCGCCGCGCTGACCTCTTCATTCAAATGCTCTGCCAGATACCGCTGCATCGCCGCAATTTGCGGATCATTGGTTTCCTCCAGACGATTGCTGTACAGCAAACTGCACATCAGGTCATGCAGGCTGCGGGATATGCCGACCTCATCCACCTGTCCGGTTCGACGCATTTGCTCTAAAAGCTGAAGTATTTGCTGCTGGATATGCCGCGGATTGTCCGGACGAATGACAAAGCCGCAGGCACTGCGCAGCTCCTCACAAAATGCCCATGTATTCGCGCCGTTCAGGTGTACCCAGATATAATCCAGCGGCTCCAATGCCTGAAAGCGATACTGCTCATTGCAGTTCAGAAATCCAAATTCACCGGCACACAACGTGAATTCCTTTCCCTCCAGACACACCCTCATCCGACCTTCCATAACCGCAAAGATGGAAAAGCTGTCGCTGGTTCGCCGCTCTGCCGAATACTGTGTGCTGCGCCGAAAGCGTCCCACAGCCTGTAAATAGTACAGCAGCCGCTGCGCCCGATAGGACGGAACTGCCTGATACATTTCCGATGCCGACTCCATGCCTTTGTCATGAAGAAGCTCACGGTTTTCCGCTGTCAAGCTCCCCATCTCTGCGTTTTCCGCCATATTTTTCCTCACTTCCCGTCCGCTGTCACGCCGTGACCACACTCATTTTGCTCTCCAGAACGGCGTTTTCTTTTGCGGCAGACCGTCACGTGTCAGACATTCCTTCACGCTCTTGCCCATGCCATTGCAATAGTATGCCCCATTCTCCAAGTCGGCAACACATAGGCGCAGTGCGCTCCAGCCGTGCCGACCGTCTTTTTCCCTGTATTGCCGGTAATCGTTGGCTCGCCGTATTTGGCGCTGCACCTTCCGATCCACGCCGGCGGTGCAAACGACCACACTGATCAACGTAAAATCATGAAACGGATCGTCCGCCGGAACTTGTTCGTCTTGAATGCGGCGAAACCGTGCCAGATAATCCGTCCATGTGTCGCTGTCCAGCTTCTCTGCGCACAGAAAATAACATTTTTCTCCGCAGTATCCCTCCGTTGAAATACTGCTGACGATTCCCATCAGATACCGATCGTCCCTCTTTTCATAATGCGCTACCATCGGAAAGGTAAGACCGCATACGGTCTGATCGCGGTCAATTTCAAACGGCGCGGGATACTGCCGCTCCGCACGGCGCAGGAACGCATCCGCTTTGTCTGCAAAGTGTTCCATCAGCCGTTTTCCTTTTCTTCCTCCGGCTCATCTGTGAGCAGCGGAGCGTCCTCTTCCTCTGTCTCCTCACACAGCGGCGGATCCTCCGGTTCCGGTTCCGGCGCTACGTAGCCGTCAAGCTCCTCTACCGGCACATCTTTTTCCGCAAAATATTTGCCGTCAATATAATAGCCGATTGCAACGCCGACGGCAGCGCCGCCCAGCGACAGCCATTGCCCGTCATAGTGCACCAAACCACTCAACACCAAACCACAGCCATATCCCAAGGCAAGCCCAAGAAATTCCGAGCGCGGTACTGTGTTGAAATACTTGCGCTGTGTGCTGTGATACCCTTTTTTCATGCAACTTCCTCCATTATGCGACACACGGTGTGCCGCTTTGTTCTCCTCTGCGGCGCTCTTCTCCCGCCGCGCTCCTATGGGCGACAGCATGTCACCCTGTTTTTTTCATTCTAACAAGTTATTACCGGTTCGTCAATCCACCGCACAATGGGAATAGCGGCTTCCCGCGCATTCCGACATACCAGACAAAAATATGCTTCCATTTTTGGTTTATCTATACAAAAATTATGTTTTTTCTTGCCTGTTTTCGCTTGCACGCGGCTTTTATGCTACAATAAGATCATACCTTCCGGAAGGAGTTCTCCTGCTATGACAATTATTGATTCCGGCGTTTTGCCTCCATCTTTTATGGATTTTACGATTCCATCCAATTTTGCCCGAAACGCACTGTACTATGTTTTGCAATTCGGACACTTCTACTGTGACAAACATTACCATATTCACCGAGAGAATTTGGAACAATTTTTGCTTATGTACGTTTGCTCCGGTTCTATGACGATCCAGGCGCATGGACGCAGCGCCACGGCGTATCCGGATCAGGTTATTCTGCTTGACTGCCGGACACCGCACCAATATTTTTGCACCGAAGATACCGACTTTCTGTGGTTTCATTTCAGCGGGAGCAGCAGTGTCCGTTATACCAGTTATTTATATGAGCAGTCCGGACTGGTATTCTCCGGTTCGCACATTCAGGATACCCTGCACAGCTTTGACCGCATCCTGACATATTCGCAGGAGATGCCGAACAACGAGCACCTGGTTTCCATGCACATCGCACGCATCCTGGCGCGTCTGGCTTCGCCTGACCGCCATGTCATCACACAGCACGGCTTAGAGCCTGCCATTCAATATATCCGCGACCATTTTCACGAGGAAATTTCCCTCGATCAGCTCTCTGCCCTGTGCAGCATGAGCTCATCGCATTTTATCCGCAGCTTCAGCAAATACCTCAACCGCACCCCGCATGAGTACCTGCTCTCCTATCGTCTCCAGCAATCCAAGCAGCAGCTGCTCACAACCAATGACTCCATCGAGGTCATCGCCGAGCGCTGTGGGTTCAACAGTGCGTCGCACTTTGCCCGTGCATTCCGCAAGAGCAATAATCTGTCGCCCAGCGAGTTCCGCAATACCGAATTCTGAGTCTGTCGCGCCGAAGAAAAGGAGGTTGCTGCACAAATTTTCTTGTGCAGCAACCTCCTTTTGCATCGCTTTTATCGCTGTACCTTGCGCAAAAACGCCTGTGTGCGCGGATTCTGCGGATGATCCAGCACGTCCTCCGGACGTCCTTCCTCTACAATGTAACCGTCTGCCATAAAGATAACACGATCCGATACCGCCTTGGCAAAATCAATTTCATGCGTGACAATGACCATCGTCATTTTCTGCTCTGCCAGCTGGCGCAGAATTTTCAGCACCTCCACCGTCAGCTCCGGATCAAGCGCCGAGGTCGGTTCGTCAAAAAACAGCATCTTCGGCTTCATCGCCAGCGCACGCGCAATCGCGACACGCTGCTGCTGTCCGCCGGACAGCTGACACGGATAGCTGTCCGCCTTGTCCGCCAGACCAACGTCCTGAAGCAGCTGGCGCGCCTCGCGCTCCACCTCTTTTTTGTCGCGCTTTTGGACGTGAATCGGCGCGTCTATCAGATTTTTCAGCGTGGAATAGTGCGGGAACAGATTAAAGTTCTGGAACACCAGACCGTAATAGCTCTTGATTTCCTTGAGCTTCTGCTTGGAGGCGTACTGTCCGTCCCTGACGGCGGCATCTCCGCCGTAAATCAGATCGCCGCCGTTCATCGTCTCCAGCAGCGTCGCACAGCGCAGGAGTGTCGATTTGCCTGAGCCGGACGGACCGATGATGGAGACAACCTCGCCTTCCTCCACACTCATGGAAATATCGTGCAGGACATTCAGCTCACCGAAGTTCTTTTTCAAATGGTTGATTTCCAATAGTTTCATCCGTTCTTCCCTCCTCACTGATAGTATGCCAGACGGCGTTCCAGACGCTCCATGACAAACGCAATCACATAGTTAAACACATAGTAGAACAGACCGGCGACAAACAGCGGCGCAATGGAAGCCTCTGCCGCCGCAACCTGCTTTGCCAGCGTAAACATCTCTGCATATGCCAAAACGAACGCCAGTGAGGTATCCTTGGTCAGGGTAATAA
>CAVBHI010000260.1:0-10734 GCA_963595115.1 bacterium | reverse complement strand
TGGGACTAAAGCCGTGGTATGCCGCCGCGTGCGGTGCATACATTCACGCGCGTGCGGGTGATCTGCGTGCCAATGCGCTTGGCGAATATGGTATGACGCCGTCGGATCTGCTGTCCTATATCCCGAGGGTGCTGAAACCGCTCAACTCCAGGGAGTGGTAACGATTGCATTGGAAATGCTTGTGCTGGCTCGTTGTATTGCCGCTGTTGATAGGCTGCTCTGCGGTGCGAAATCCGGAACAACTTGCGGATTCCGTTCAGCAGGGCTATGGTGCGGCAAAAGAAATCCACACAGAAGTCATTGTTCAAGCAAATCATGAAAACAAAGTACAAAACTACCGCGTGCAGGTTCAATATGCTAACGCACAGAACCCACATGCAGAAATCACAGTGCAGGAGCCGAAGAGTATCGCCGGTGTTACTGCCGTCTATGACGTGCAGGAAAATCGGCTGACCTATGAGGATGTGTCTTTGCAGACGATTTTGCCGGAGCAAAACGGATTAACTCCGGTAGATGCTGTTCCCGCTGTGCTGCGTTGTCTGATCGCTGAAGAGCCAACGGCAATTTGGCAGGAGGATGACATGATATTGCTGCAATACGAAAAGGAGGAAGAAGTGGGATCGGTTGTGCGGGAGCTTGCCTTGCGGAAACAGGATGGTGCTTTGCAATATGCGGCCGTCTCTCTCAACGGAATACAGCGTTTGCGTTGTGAGTTTGACAGCTGCACAATCTATCAATGAAGAAAGAAGAAATCGAGTTAATGGATATTCAAAATAAAAATCGAACGTGGGCTGAGGTCAATCTGGCGAATCTGGAATACAATTATCGCAATATCTGTGATCGGGTGCATGAGATTTCAGCAGAGACGAAAGTCTTGAGTGTAGTCAAGGCGGACGCTTACGGGCATGGTGCGGTGGAGGTCGCAAAGAGATTGTCTGCAATCGGGACGGATTATTTCGCGGTTGCGACAGCACCGGAGGCAGGTAAGCTGCGGCAAGCTGGGATTGAAGAACCGATTTTAATCCTTGGCTATGTCAGTGAGGCGGATATTCCATATCTGATTGAGAACCATATTTCGGCGACTCTATGTGATGAACACACGGCGGAGATGTTTTCAAAAGCGGCACAAGCGATTGGAAAGCCGCTTCACGTACATATTGCAGTGAATACCGGAATGACCCGTGTCGGCTTTGAAGCGGACGAGGACGAGGATTCTATTGAAAAAATCGTCGAAGCGGCAACCATGCCGGGTATTGTCACCGAGGGTATTTTTACGCACTTTGCGGTAGCGGACACGGCGGATGGAAACGAGTACACGAACGAGCAGTTCGCTCGTTTCTGTGCAGTAGTCGATGCGTTGAGCGCACGCGGCTTGACGCTGACATATCGTCATTGTGCAAACAGCGGCGCTATTTTGCAATACCCGCAAACCGTCTGCTTGAAGCTGTCCAACGGAGAGCCAGCCTTTACGATGGTACGAGCTGGAATCATTCTATATGGCTATTATCCGGATGCAGGAACAAAAAAGACGGTTGCGCTTCGACCGGTCATGACCATTAAGGCACATGTCGTACAGGTGCGTGATGTAAAGTCGGGCGTTACGGTCAGCTATGGGCGCACGTATACGACACAGCAGCCGATGCGGCTTGCAGTCATTACAATGGGCTATGCGGATGGCTATCACCGCGCAGCAAGCGGACGGGCACAGGTAATGGTCAACGGAAAAATCGTTCCGGTTGTCGGACGTATTTGCATGGATATGTGCATGATTGATGTGTCCGGCATAGAGGTCAAGCAGGGCGATATTGTCACCGTGTTTGGCGAAGAAGGCGTGACAGCGGATACAACGGCGGAGGCTGCCAATACCATTTCGTATGAGGTACTGTGTGCGATCAGCGCCCGCATGCCGCGTTTCTATGTGAATTGAGTCATGCGGAACATTCCGCGCATACAATAGAGAAAAATATTCATTGTTACGATGATTAAACAACCGATCTGGTGGGGAAAGTAAAAGCAACGGAAGAAGTATCTGCATGGCAAATGCTTTGCGGAATAGAGTATCCTTAAAAATTTTCCATCGGAGAGTGATGAATTTGGACCATCAGGTAAAGCGTGGCGACATTTATTATGCGGATCTGTCACCAGTCGTTGGCAGCGAACAGGGCGGTATGCGTCCGGTTTTGATTGTACAAAATAATATTGGAAACAAGTATAGTCCGACAGTAATTGCCGCAGCAATTACATCTCAAATCAACAAAGCCAAAATGCCGACACATATTGTCCTAGGCGCGCGCAGCTTTGGGCTGACTCGTGATTCCGTGATTTTAACCGAACAGATTCGGACGCTGGATAAGCGCCGCTTGCGAGAGAAGATGGGCACGCTGGACGAAGCCCACATGGAGGAAGTGGATCGTGCACTCGCGGTCAGCTTTGGTTTGCCGGAGACAGAAGGATAATGAAACAAAGCTCCCCTGCATAGAAATAGGCAGGGGAGCTTTTGTGTCAAGGAGGGGTACATAGAATGCGGGTGCAGGCAGCAGGCGGAGAGTGGGGAAGCATACAGACGGAAGTTTGCGGAACACAGATTGAATTTTGCGCCGAGGGCGAAGCGGTGGACGAGGTCTGGCGCATCTGGGGAATTTCCGAGGGGAAAGAGCCGCTGTTGATCGGTGTGCCGGAACCAAGCGGAGAATCCATGGTGCTCCGGCGCAGACTTTCTCAGGCGTTTTTATTACGTTGCGGCTATTGGCCGACCCTGCCGGAACGGTATGCAATTGGAGCATCGCCGGAGGTGGTATTTGCACTCGGTGAGGCAGCGCAAGCGGAGGAGAGGTTTGGCATCCACGAGGAACGAGTGGGGGCGTATCGTGTTCTTCGGTGTCCGTTTGTGGCGAAGCGTCCGTTTTTGCTGGCATATCTTTTTTCCTTCTGCCGCATTCACGGTAATGCAGCAGAGGTTTGGATTGAAATAAAAAGCGGGAGACCCCAGTGGGATCCCCCGAATGTGAATCAATAACGATTTTACAAAACAATACGCTTGGCTTCGATGTAATAGCGCTTTTCATGCGCTTCGCCCATGGAGAAGGTTTTGCGCGGCAGAACGCCGTCGATGATGACGCCGCGAAACAGATCATTCTTCTGAATGTCTGGCAGCAGGAAGCCCATATTGTCTGGCTTGCTGCCCAGTTCGGTTGTGATGTCTTTTCCGTGGATATAATCCAGCTTGGACTCCGTGTGCTGCTGCAAATAGTCATCAAGAAATGCCTGAAGCGTTGCCAGCGGAATACCCCATTTCGGGGTGTGGACAACGAGGACGCCGTTTTCCTGCGCACTGCAAAACGGAATGGCGTGTGCATCCGCCGGAATGGCGGCCTCTTCTGGGAGAATCTCGCACAGAGAGCCATGATTTGCGTAATAGGTCTTGGCATGTGCCAAAAGCTCCGATGGCGAGACATGGAACATCACGCGGTGAATCGGCTCAATCAGGAGACTTTCGTCATGAATGTTGACGATTTCACACAGGCAGTAGCGCGCCGGATGGGCAGCGCGTTCTTCCTCCGGAATGGTCGGCTTGATGGCTTCCCAATAAGCCTTGGCAGTTGCCATGGAGTGATTGCCGTCACCGATGGCAAAGTTGAGAAGCGGCAGATCCTCGGTCAATGCATACTTCCTGTTAAATGCGGTTCGTTCCTGAAGCGCGTCCATCTTGGAAATCAGGGCATCGGTGGCATCTCCTTCCGGAATAAACCAGCCGGTGATGTGACCGCCGCCCTGCATGAGGTCGGTGTCGTATATCTTTTCCAATGCGTCCAACTGTGCAAACATCGGTTCAATGACCGTGCGGTCGGGATCGTCGATCAGGATCATAATATGCGGCAGCTCAATCAATGCGTGTTCACGCACCTTTAAACGGGGTGGAATGCGCTCTTCTACGGTTTTTTCGGTTGGACGAACCAACGAACGAGAACCGGCATGATAATCATAGGTTTCCAGATCAATGGCGGCAACAAGACCGCGGCGGGGCACAGAACCACCGGAGTAACGCTCGGTGAGGATGAAGCCGGCAGACAGCTGTGTCAGCGTGCCATCAGACAGATACTGCTGCATGGTCGTGTTGATCGCATCCACGCGATTAGCCACATCCTCGTCCTCCAAATAGACCTCGGGAAGTGTCAGGCGCAGAGTAGACGGCGCAGTGCCGACAACGCGATTGGTTTCTTCCCAGTATTCCGGCTGAGAGGTGAACTGGTCGCAGGCGATAACAGCCCACTTGCTCAAATCAACCTGGCGGTTGGGCAGAAGGATTTTTGGTACCGATACACAAGACATAGCTGCATTCCTCCATAGCATATAATATGGTTTTCATTATATCGACAAATTCAATAAGATTCAATCTGATTTGTGATTTTTATAAATTCTCACAGAACGAGATTAAAACGAGGTGTTTTGTTTGACAAAAAAACAGAATGCGGGAATGTTTCTGCTTTACGAAAGCACTTCAATGTGATAAACTATGTACAGTTGAGAGACAGAGAGGAGCGAACCCATGCCAAAGTTTATGAATCGAGAACCTAGTCTCGCGCTGTACAAAGCCATTCTTCAGCTCAAGGATTTGGATGAGTGCCAAAAATTCTTTGAGGATGTCTGTACGGTGACGGAAATGCGTTCTATGGAGCAACGCTATGATGTTGCGGTTCTTCTCAGTCAGGGTAAGATCTATCATGATATTTTGAATCAGACTGGTGCGAGCAGTGCTACTATCAGTCGTGTCAGCCGAATGCTGAGCTTTGGAACCGGCGTCCTGAAAAGCTATGCGGAGCAAGAACCGGAATCGGAAGAGAAAAAAGACGAAGAATAGAACGATGCCGTGCGTGGAAATCCATACACGGCAATTTTTTGTGCAAAATTTGGAAGCTTTGGGATTGCCACGAGGTGTTACACGCTCAAAAAATATGCTTTTCTTTTATCAGCTGCAACATAAATTTGACGGAATGCGAGAAAAGCATTGCCATTTTTCCGCAAACCGGTTAATATAAATGTATATGCCTTGATGAAAGGATGAGGTTCATGGCAAAGAAAGAGGAAAAGACGCCGGAACAGCGTGGACGCTTCCGCAGTGAGCTGTTTGACTGGGGAGAAGCTCTGCTGACATCCCTGATGGTTGTCATCCTTGTGTTTGTATTCTGTGTGCGGATTATCGGCGTGGACGGGCACTCGATGGTGCCGACCTTGCAGGATGGAGATCAGCTTTTGGTATCCAATATTATGTACACCCCGCAGAAGGGGGATATTGTTGTTCTGACAAAGGATGAATTTCTGCCTGTTCCGATTGTCAAGCGAGTGATTGCCACAGAAGGCGACGAAATTGACATTGATTTTGATACGGGGGAAGTTAGCGTAAACGGCGAGGTTCTGGATGAATCGTATATCGCGGAAAAGACGGAAGTCCAATACGATATGGAATTTCCGCAGACAGTGCCGGAGGGATGCATTTTTGTAATGGGTGATAACCGCAACAATTCTACTGACAGCCGATACAGTACGCTGGGCATGGTGGATACTCGCTATGTATTAGGTAAGGTGCTCTGCCGGATTTATCCGCTGAGCAGCATTGGTAAGGTAGAATAAGGAGCAATCAGTTTTATGAATATTCAATGGTATCCCGGACACATGACGCGCACGCGGCGTCAAATGCAGGAACAAATTGGGCGAGTTGATGCAGTATGTGAGGTAGTAGACGCGCGCATCCCGCAGGTCAGCCGCAATCCGGATATGGATTCGATTGCAGGCGGCAAGCCGCGTATGGTTATCCTGAACCGAATTGATTTGGCTGATCCGAACACGACTCGTCTCTGGACGGAATACTACCGTGGCAAGGGCTATGCGGTGCTGACGACGGATGCCCGAAAAGGAACTGGCGTGAATCAGTTCGCCACGGCGATTCGTGTATTACTCGCCGATAAAATTGAGCAGTGGAATCAAAAGGGACAGGTCGGGCGCGCGGTGAAAGTTATGATCGTCGGCATTCCGAACGTAGGAAAATCAACCTTTATCAATAAGGTTCTCGGCAAAAAAGCAGCGAAGGCGGCGGATAAGCCGGGCGTAACGCGCGGGCAGCAGTGGTTTCGTGTACCGGGCGGTCTGGAGCTGCTGGACACACCGGGTATTCTTTGGCCGAAGCTGGATGATGAGCGAACCGGTATCTATCTGGCATCAACCGGTGCAATCAAGGATGATATTCTGGATGTAGAAACCTTGGCGTGCAAGCTGATGGAGATTTTGTATCACCGTGCTCCGGCATCGCTGGAGGAGCGATATAAAATTGTGCTTCCGACGGAGGAGGAAGAAGTGGACTTCCTCGGCTATGAGCTGCTGATGCGGGCGGCGCGTAAACGCGGCTTTCTGATTTCCGGCGGTGAGCTGGATACTGAGCGTATGGCACGCATTCTGTTGGATGAATACCGCGGCGGTAAACTGGGACGCATTACGCTGGAGACACCGGAAGAATATATGGAGGCGACGGAATGAGCGCACTCAAACCAATCCTTTTGACGATGGAGCAGGAAGAGCGCATCCGTGCACAGGGATATTCGGCTGTGTGTGGCGTGGATGAAGCTGGACGAGGACCGCTGGCAGGACCGGTGGTAGCGGCAGCCGTGATTCTTGCGCCAGGCACACAGCTTCTCGGCGTGACGGACTCCAAAAAAATTTCGGAAAAAAAGCGTGAGCAGCTGTTTGACTATGTTTGTGAAAACGCACTGGCGTATGGCATTGGCGAAGCGAGCGAAACAGAGATTGATGAAATCAATATTCTGAATGCGACATTTTTGGCAATGCGCCGCGCGATTGACAATATGGACATTGCGGCAGACTTTGCGCTGATTGATGGAAATCGGATTCAAGGCTTGACGATTCCGACAGAATGTGTGGTCGGTGGCGATGCCAAGGTACTTTCGATTGCGGCGGCATCCATTTTGGCAAAGGTCGCACGAGATCGCAAGATGCGTGAACTGGCAGAACAATATCCGCAGTATGGCTTTGAGAAGCACAAAGGCTATGGAACAAAGGCGCATTATGCGGCGATTGCACAATATGGTATCTGCCCGATTCACCGTCGGACGTTTCTGAAAAAGGTGCTGTCCCAATGACAGTGGGAGAGCGGGGAGAGCAGTATGCGGCGGAATATCTTGTGGAACAGGGATTTCGCATCCTTGCCCGCAATGTTCATTGCCGCTACGGTGAGCTGGATATTGTAGCGGAGGACGAGAGCTATCTCGTGTTTGCCGAAGTTAAAACCCGCAGTGGAGTTCGATTTGGCACGCCGGCACAGGCAGTGACGGTGCAAAAACAACGCAAGCTGACCATTGCGGCACAGCAATGGCTGCTGATGCACGAAACGCAGCGCCAGCCGCGGTTTGATGTGATTGAAGTCTATGTTTCCCATAGCGTACAGCTGCGGAAGATCGTTCATTTACCAAATGCATTTGAGGCGATAGAATGAAATACTTTGATTTGCATTGCGATACCTTGTTTTCCATTGCCCATGAGGGCGGCACGCTGCGGCGGCGCAAGGGGCATCTTGACTTGCAGCGTGCACAGCAATTTGAACACTATGCGCAGGTATTTGCCTTGTTTTGCGGTTCGGAGCCACTGACTGATGCGAAAAAGGCGCACGAGATGTTCCAAAGACTGCTGCGTACCGCACAGCGAGAAATTGCCGATACATCGGATTGCCTGCTGTTGTGTCGAACAGCGGCAGATTTTGCGAAAGCAGAGCGGCAGGGGAAGACAGCAGCGTTCCTATCCATTGAAGGTGCTGAGCTGATACAATCCGAAGAAGATTTTTGCGCAGCGGTAGAGGCTGGCATTCGCATTGTAACGCTTTCGTGGAATCACGATTCGCTGTATGCCTGTGGCGCAAAAAGCGACCAGAGTAAGGGCTTGACCGCCGCTGGAAAGCGACTGGTACATGCGCTGGAGCGCAATGGCATTGTTCCGGATGTATCCCATTTGTCCGAACGCGGATTCTGGGATCTGATGGAAACAACCGATACCACCGTGTGTGCAACGCATTCCAATAGCGCGTTGGTTTGCCCTCATCCGCGCAATTTAACCGATGAACAGTTTGGCGAGCTGGCGCGTCGGGGCGGATTGGTCGGACTTAATGGCTACACAGCGTTTGTTTCCTCAAAACAGCGGGTGACGATGTCCGATCTGTTTCCCCATATCGACCACTGGATGGAGCTGGGAGGCGAAGACAGCCTGGCGATTGGTGCGGACTTTGACGGCTGCAACAGTTTGCCGGAGGGAATGTCGGACATTTGCAGCATTGCTGCCTTGGAAGAGGAAATGCGGCGGCACGGCTATTCGGAAATGTTGCTTCACAAATTGTTTTATGATAACGCGGCACGTTTTGTACGCGAACAATTTATTCGTTAATTCAGACCCATGGAGGTTTATTATGCAGTATATTAGCACACGCAATCAGAAGGAATCTGTCTCTGCGGCGCACGCCATTGCAATGGGGATTGCACCGGATGGCGGCTTGTTTTGTCCGACGGAAATTCCGAAGCTGAGTGAGGAAGAGATTCAGAAGCTCTGCCGAATGGATTACCGCGGACGCAGTGCAGCGATTATTGGAAAATATCTGGAGGAATTCTCGGCAGAGGAGCTGAAGGACTTTGCTGCTAAGGCATATGCAGATGAAAAGTTTGGTTCTTCGGACACCGCTCCGCTGGTAAAGCTGAAGAGCGGAGCACATATTTTGGAGCTGTGGCACGGTCCGACCTGTGCGTTTAAGGATATGGCGTTGCAGATGCTGCCGTATCTGCTGACGGCTTCCCTGAAAAAGACCGGAGAGACGCGCACGGCGTGTATTTTGGTCGCGACATCGGGCGATACCGGCAAGGCGGCGCTGGACGGCTTTGCCGATGTAGAAGGCACCAAGATTATGGTTTACTATCCGGTGGATGGCGTCAGCACGATGCAGAAGCTGCAAATGGTGACACAGAAAGGCAAAAATGTACAGGTCTGCGCTATTCGCGGCAATTTTGACGATGCACAGAGCGCCGTAAAGAAGATCTTTACTGATTCGGACACGCTTGCCAAGCTGGACAAGCAGGGTATGATGCTCTCCTCCGCCAACTCGATCAACTGGGGACGCTTAGTGCCGCAGATTGCGTATTATGTCTCGGCATACTGCGACCTGTTGGAGCGTGGCGAGTTGTCCATGGGTGAGCCGATGAACGTCTGCGTCCCGACCGGCAACTTTGGCAATATTCTGGCGGCATATTTTGCGCGTGAGATGGGAATGCCGATTGCCAAGTTGATTTGTGCTTCCAATGAAAATAATGTCCTGACGGACTTTTTTGCAAGCAAGGGCACGTACAATCGCAATCGTCCGTTCCACACGACGATTTCTCCGTCAATGGATATTTTGATTTCCAGCAATTTGGAACGTTTACTCTTCTTGGCTTCTGGATATAATGATGAAGTGGTAAAGGGACTAATGGAGCAGCTGGCAAAGGACGGAAGTTATACCGTTCCGTCGGATATGTATCAGCCAATTCAGGAAATCTTTGAGGCAGGCTACTGCGATGATGTCCGCACGAAGGAAACCATCCGCAAGCTGTTTGAGCAGGAAAATTATCTGTGTGACACACACACGGCGGTTGCGGTTGCCGTTTATGAGGATTACCGAAGCCGCACAGGCGACGCAACACCGACGGTAATCGCCTCGACGGCAAGCCCGTATAAATTCTGCCAGAGCGTCATTACGGCGCTGGGCGGCAATGTGAAATCGGATGGCGTAGAGCTGCTGGAACAGCTGCATGAGATGACCGGTGTAGCGATTCCGAAACCACTGGCGGCACTGAAGGGCAAGATGCCGCGCTTTGATCTGGTTATCGACAAGGAAGAGATCCTGAACTCCACGGATCTGCTGTCGAAGATCTGATGGCGCTGTACGCAATCTCCGACCTGCACCTTTCCAACAGCGTGTCCAAGCCGATGGATGTGTTCGGCGGAAAGTGGCAGGGCTATATGGAGAAAATCGAAAAAAACTGGCGGCATCTGGTTGAGCCGGAGGATACGGTTGTCATTGGCGGCGACGTATCGTGGGGCATCAATTTGGAACAGGCGCTGGCGGATTTTCAAATGATTAACCGATTGCCGGGAAAAAAGATTATCCTCAAGGGAAATCATGATCTCTGGTGGTCTACCATGAAGAAAATGACGCAGTTTTTGGAGCAGCATGAGATTGAAAACATCTCGTTTCTGTTCAATAACTGCTATGTCTACGAGGGGATCGGTCTGTGCGGTACGCGCGGCTGGTTCTTTGAGGAGAACTTCAAGGAGTGCCACGACGAGAAGATTTTCCGGCGGGAGCTGATCCGGCTGGAAACATCGTTAAAAGCAGCAAAGAGTCAGGGCGTGGAGGAGATTATCTGCTTCCTGCACTACCCACCTATTTTTGCTAATTTTCGCTGCGGTGAGATTATCGACTTACTGAAACAATATGGCGTACACCGCTGCGTTTATGGACATTTGCATTCTGACAGTCTGCGATATGCCGTGACAGGGGAGCGGGAAGGCATTGAATTTATCCTTACATCAGGAGATTTTGTGGATTTCACGCCAGTTTTGTTAAAAAAATAAAAAAACATCTAGCCAAAAACAAAACAATCTGATAGAATAGATTGGATATAATTTTAGGAGGATTCACCACCATGGAAC
>CAVBHI010000259.1:0-11773 GCA_963595115.1 bacterium | reverse complement strand
TTTCAAATTCACGGAGGGTCATATGAAGACACCAAAAGATTTCGACTACGACATCTGGAAGGATGATGACGGTCATTATTTCATTCGCGTCAAGCGCACCGGCGAGGTCGCGAGAGTTTCGGAGGAAGTGGTGCGGGAACTCTGGCTGGAGCTTTACCGCATGGATAAGTATCGCAAGGACACCACGATTACGGATGAGGACGGAAAACGCAGCTCGCTGTATGCAGAGACACCGGAGCTTCTATACCAGAAGGTAAAGGAAGCCAAGCGCGAGATTGCCGAGATTAAGTTTCGCAGAGAGAATCCTACGGTAAGGGAATATCGCGAAAAATGGCTGACCATGCAGTCGGCAGTAATCCGTGATATCACATTGAATGAATATCGGCAGACCATGCAGAAATATATCGTGGACAAAATCGGCGATATGTATCTCGATGAAGTTACAGCAGATGACTTGAAACTACTGATGGTTCCGGCCTCAAAAATGTCATCGGCATTATACGGAAAAGTAAATATGCTGGTGAAATGCGTGTTTTACTCAGCCGAGAGAAGTCACTTGATTGAGTATAATCCATCTGCGCAGATTTCTGCCAAGGGCGGAACTCCCACACGGAAAAAGGATGCGCTCTCCGATGAACAGAAAAATATATTGCTGGATACCGTTCGAGATTTGCCGCCATATGTGTTTGTTATGCTTGGTCTTTATTCCGGACTGCGGAGAGAGGAAATTCTGGGACTGCAATGGGACTGCGTATTTCTGGAGGCAAAAGTTCCGTACATTTCGGTTCGGGGTGCCTAGCATACAGATCACAATCGTCCGGTAGTGGATACCAATTTGAAAACCAAAGCTGCAAAGCGAGATGTTCCGATTCCCAAGTGCCTTGTCCGGTGTCTTCAGGAAGCAAAGGATGCCTCAAATTCCAGATATGTGATCGCGGATGCAACGGGCGAGCCGCTGGCAGAGACACAATTTGCCCGTCTGTGGAAATACATCACGATTCGTACAACGGAACCTCGGAAATATTATCGCTATATCAACGAGGAGAAAATTGAAAAGGAAATCCATCCGGTTCTTGGTGGTCATCCCAACAATAACCCCAATCTGATTTATACAATGGACTTTCATGTTACGCCGCATATGCTGCGTCATACCTACATCACAGATTTGATTTATGCCGGAGTTGATCCAAAGACGGTGCAATACCTTGCAGGACATGAGAATTCCAAAACAATGATGGATATCTACTGCAAATTGAAGTACAATAAGCCAGAGGATCTCCGGCCAATAGTAAATGGTGCCTTTGCAGGCGGTCAAAATGCCTGAATACACCCCTGATAGGCGGGGCTAGAGGGTGGGATAACTTCCCCTGATAATACTGAAAAGCCTTGAAAAATAAGGACTTTTTGAGGCTGAAATTCATGGAGTACGGTCTGAAGGCAGCTCGCCGCGCACCGCAGTTCTCCAAGAGATAATCAACAGAATTTATTCTGTCGTATATCGAAAACAAAACCACCGTTTCCATATGGATTCGGTGGTTTTTTACGTAGTTTGCTGCTTTGGATGGGAATTGTCCTTTCGTGTTTTGCCCTACCTATGCTTTCCGTGCACCGATGCTCAAGCACATGACTGCTGATCGATTTGGCTTGCACGGTGCTTTTTGGATGGCAGAGCAGAAGCGAGTAACACGCCGCACAGTACAAGTACAGCGCCAAGATACCCTCTGCCGGATAAAACCTCGTGCAGAAAGAGAAAGGCGAGAAAGGCAGAGGAAACCGGCTCGAGCGCAAACAGCAGACCGGTGTGCTCCGGTGTGGTATATTGCTGTGCGACCGGCTGTACGACAAAGCCGAATGCACTGCAAATCAAAGCAAGCCCTAAAATAGCGCCCCATTCTGCCGACGTGGAAGGCAGGGTTGGCGTTTCAAACAGCAAGGTAAAGATCGTGCCGTACAGTCCGGTAAAGCCCAGCTGCCAGATGCCCAGAAGCAGACCGTCCTCCTTGCGCGCGAGGCGATCGGTCAGAAGAATCTGAAAGGTATAGGTGATTGCGCCGCACAGACAGAGCACATCGCCGCTATGCAGTGCAAAGGAGTGCTGCAAGACCAGCAATACGATACCGACCATCGTGAGAATCGTACCGAGGACGATGGGGCGCTCCGGTAGCCTGCGGGAAAACAAGGCGTGGAAAATGGGAACGAGAACAACGGCGGTGCTGATGAGAAACGCACCGTTGGATGCCGTGGTTGTCTCCAAGCCGCGCATTAAAAAGGCGAAAATACCGAATAAAAGCAGACCGAGCACGGCACCGTAGAGCAGTGTCCGCTTGGTTGTCCGTTTCAGAGGGCGGAAGAAAATCACAGCGACAACGAGAAATGCAATGACAAACCGAAGAGCAATCATCGAGTATGGCGGGATACTTTCTAATCCGACCTTCATCAGCAGATAGGCAATGCCCCAAGCGGAGGCGACGATGCCGAGCATGAGGTCTGCCCTGTGTTGTGTCCAGCCAGTGCTGCGGTGGCTCTTGCTCTGGGAAAGAGTACCGGCGGTGAGAGAATTTTTTTGGTTCATAGTCATTTGTTCCTTTCATCGGATAAAGCTTTTGTCATGTGTATTGTATTATAGCAACGGTAGTTTTCCTTGCTTTGCGGTAGGATGAACCCATGCTTTTTCACACATTTTGCCGTTGGAGATTTTTCCATAATGATATTGCTTTTTCATGAATTCTCTATTATTATACTGGTATGGGAGCATTTGAAAAGAGAAGATTGAGAATGTGAACCAATCACAAAAGTTATGGGGGTAGCTTATGATCTTGAACCGATATGAAATCTTCCTGAAGGTCGTGGAAAACGGTAATATCACCAAGACCGCAGAGGCGCTGCACTACACACAGGCAGGTGTCAGCCACGCGGTGGCAGCGCTGGAGCGAGAGGCGGGCGTACCGCTGCTGCTGCGCAGTTCGAGCGGCGTGACGCTGACAGAAAACGGAAGGCGGCTGCTGGAGCCGATTCAGACGCTGGTCAATGACCAGCACAGTCTGGAGCAGGCAATGCACGAAATCAATGCCGTTGTGGCTGGTACGGTGCGTGTTGGTATCTTTACGAGCCTTGCGCCGTGGCTTCCAGTCATGATTAAGCGCTTTCAAGAGCGGTATCCGGAAGCGGAATTTGAACTGACTGCGGGAGATTATGATGAAATTACCAACCGCATTCTCAGTGGAAAAATTGATTGCGGCTTTTTGGCAGCGCCGGTGCGCGATGCGCTGCGCTTCGAGCCGATTTATCGAGACCCGATGCTGGTTATCCTCCCGAAGGATCATCCTCTGGCAGAGCGGGAGTCGCTGACGCTGGATGACATTAAGAATGAGCCGTTTATTCTGCCGACCAAGGGATGTGATGTGGATGTGCACTCCCTTCTAAAGTTGAATGGCTTGGTGATGGAAGGGCGGTATACGATTAATGATGATTTTACCGTGCTCTCCATGGTGGCAAATGGGTTCGGTGTATCGCTGATGCCGGAGCTGATCGTCAAAAACTATCATATTGACATCGCGACGTGTCGGCTTGAGCCGACCTATCATCGGACGATCGGAATCGCTTCGCTTCCGCTCAATCGTGTGTCGATTGTGACGCGGACGTTTGTGAAATTCCTTGCCGATGATGCCAATACGATTTTTACGCCGGAGGAGCATTGTGGGGCGTAAGCTGCCTTGGCGTTGTTTCGGTCGGGAAAGAAGGTATTTAATTAGACACGCTGTGTGCATCGAAATGGAGCTGCGGCGTGTCTTTTTCTTGACGTTGCATTGCGGGTACGGCATAATAGAATTATCCTGATAAAACGGAGGAGAACAATGAAACGAACAGGACAGATACTGGCATGGGGATTGACGGCGTGTCTGCTCGTGGGAATGCTGACGGCCTGCGGGACATCGCAGCCACAGGAAAACGCAGATGCTGCGACGGGTTCTGCTGTGGCGGCACAGCAGACGGAGAAAACGGAGGCGTTGTTTGCTGCGGGACCAACCGTTCGCATAGACGGCAGAAAGATGAAGACGGACAGCGTGCGTTTGGGCAAGACGATTATGATTTCCGCCGAAGAGTTTACGGATCGGATGCAGGCGGATTACGAATACGATGTGGACAGCAAAAGCGTTACAATTACATGGAACGATCGGACGGCAAAGCTGACGGTGGATAAGCCGAAAGCAGAGCTGAACGGCAAAGAAACGCGCGTGAAAGCACCGATTATGGTAGACGATACCGTCTACATTCCGGCGACCAAGGTAGCCAAGGCGCTGGCGGCGGATGCAAGAGTACACAAGGGCGTGCTGTACATCACGCCGTATGCCGGAGACTGGGATGTACCGGAGGGATATTCCGTTCCGGTTTTGATGTATCACGCGGTGAGTGATAACCTCTGGGGTGGCGCAGAGCTGTTTGTCAGCCCGTCTTCCATGGAGGAACAGCTGGCCTATTTGAAAGAGCACGGCTATACGACCATTACCTTTGAGGATTTGTACCGCATCGACGAAATTGAAAAACCGGTTTTGCTGACGTTTGATGACGGCTATGATGACAACTATGAATATCTCTATCCACTGCTGAAAAAATACGACAGCAAGGCGACGATTTTTATGATTTCCGGTCGCATCGGTTCGGCGGAGACGCATAAGATGACAGCAAAGCAGCTCAAGGAGCTTTCCCGTTCCGGGCTGGTATCCATTCAAAGTCATACGTTTACGCATGAACAGTTGGGTACGCTGTCGCGGCGCGATCAGGAGGCACAAATAAAGCAGGCAGCAAACGCGCTGCTGGAGTGCACGGGCAAGTACCCGTTTGTCCTGTGCTATCCGCATGGCAGCTACAATGAGGACACGCTGGACATTGAGAAAAAGTACCATCACTTCGGCATTAAGATCAACGGCGGTCTGTATCATACAGGGGACAATCCGCTTCTTGTGAACCGGTACTACGTCTCGCGTTATACGGATCTCTCGACATTCGCCTCCTATTTACAGTAAGATAAGACAAAACGCCCTCGGATGCTTTTGTGTCCGAGGGCGTTGCATGTCAAAGGATATGAGATTCGATCGGCAGCGTCGCCTGACGCAGCCATTCGCGATCCAGCTCATCCAAGCGCGGGGAAAGCTCCGTGTACACGCGCTCGTGATACGCATTGAGCAGCTCGCGTTCGCGGGCAGTCATCTCATCGGGCAGAATGGCTTCGCGGTCAAACGGCGCTAACGTCAGCGGATCAAAGCACAGGAAATCGCCGAATGCGGTCGATTCCTTGCTGCGGCAGAGGAGAAGATTTTCCAGACGGATACCGTATTCGCCCGGCAAATAGAGTCCCGGCTCATCGGAGGTTATCATACCTTCATCGAATACAGCGTTGTTCGCCGGATCTGTGGACGGACGGAAGCGAATGGCTTGCGGTCCTTCGTGACAGCACAACAGATACCCAACGCCATGTCCCGTACCGTGGTTAAAATCCAAGCCAAGCTCCCACAGCGGCGCACGAGCAAGGATATCCAGATTGACGCCGGTGACACCGGCGCGGAACACGGCGGCGGCGAGATTCAAATTGCCGCGAAGAACGGCGGTGTAGTGCTGCTTCATGGAATAGGTGAGCGAACCGAGTGCGATGGTACGTGTGATGTCAGTTGTGCCTTCCAGATACTGACCGCCGGTATCCAGCAGCAGGAAGCCCTGCGGTTTGAGCGGCGCGTTGCTCCTTGCGGTGGCGGAGTAATGCACAATAGCGCCATGTGCACCGTAGGCAGAGATCGGTGCAAAGCTTGGCTGAAGATAATGGGTATCCTGCTCACGAAATTGCTCCAGCTTTTCTGCCGCGCTAATCTCGGAGATTGGCTCTGTGCCGATGGTTTCCTTCAGCCAATGCAGAAAACGAACCATGGCGACACCGTCCTTGCGGTGCGCCTCCTGCATATTGCGTACCTCCGTTGGGTTTTTGGTGGCTTTGGCAAGTGTGGTCGGCGACGGCTTGTCGCAAATCGTGACCGTGTCATTGAGCGCCTCGACGAGAGCGCAGCTGGTGTGCCTGCGGTCAAGCTGTACTGTGACATCGTGCAGACGGGAAAGATACAGCGTAATATCATCGTAGGGGAAGCAGTGGATGCGATCGCGAACCAGCGCGTTGCTCACGACGAGATCCATCGTGGTCAGCTGGACAAAGATACGAAGCTCTCGCTGCGATAGCATGATATAAGACAGCTGAACGGGGTTATACGGAATGTCATTGCCGCGCAGATTCAGTAGCCATTCAATGTCATCCAAGCTGGACAGAATCAGCCAGTCCGCGCCGGACTCCTGCAGGGATTTGCGCAGCCAGCGAATTTTCTCCGTGCGGGATTGTCCGGTAAAGCTTTCGTCCAGCAGCCATGCGGGCTGATGGGAGCGCGGCGGGCGATCCTCCCAGATGTCGCCGATGAGATCGACATCGGTGCGGAAGGAAACATCCCGACCGGACAGCTGCTCCTTCAGGGCATCCAGCCAGTAAGCGGTAACGGTGCGTCCGTCAAAACCGAGACACTGTCCGTCCTGTAGAATCGAGGTCAAATATTGCGTCAGCGTCGGCACATCGGGTTCTCCCATGCGGTAGAGCTGAATGCCGGTTCCCTCTAATTGCTCGGCAGCCTGAAGAAAATACCGTCCGTCCGTCCACAGACCGGCGGAATCCGCCGTGACAACGACGACACCGGCAGAGCCGGTGAAGCCGGAGATCCATTCGCGGCAGCGGAAGTACGCGCCGACATATTCGGAGCCGTGAAAATCATCGGAGGGGATATAGTAGACATCAATGTGCGCGTCCGCCATATGTTCCCGAAGAGCGGTCAATCGCTGAGAAATGGTCATGTTACTCTCTTCTTTCTTTGATGAAATACTTTGTTAAAGTGTGTGGCTTCAGTATACCACAAAACATAGCACAGGCAAAGAGCGGAGTGCGCATTTTGAAAAGGCTTAGCACTCTCTTGGCGAGAAGGAGAGAGAAGCGGTGAACGACAACGTTGCGATTCTTTCTGACAGGCAGTGTAGTTCCACAATTAATTGCTGTGGGAAAACGTCAAGAATCGTTGACAAACACACGCTGATATGCTAATATATCAGTTGATATACTGGCTTATATACTAGTATATAAGGAAAGTGGAATACCATAGGAATGTAGAGAAAGTCGAGGTCAGCATGGAACAACAGATTACATTTATCAGCAGAGGACATACCGTGCGCGGATGGGCGCATGTTCCCGATGGCGGAACGCCATCGCCTGCCGTTGTGATGGCGCACGGATTTACCGGAAATTGCAGCGAACATGGATTGTTTGATGATTTCGCCAAGCAGGCGAATCAGGCGGGTATCTATGTGTTGCGCATTGACTGCGTTGGCTCTGGTGCAAGCGAAGGTGATTTCGCGGAAGACACCTGTTTGGGCGGCTGGAGAGAGGATGTTCTTCAGGCGGTACGCTTTTTGGAAAAACAGCCGGAGGTGGATACGTCACGAATTGCAACGATGGGCATCAGCATGGGAGCAGGAGCTGCGCTGGCGGCATTGTCTGATTCGCGCGTGAAAGCAGCTGCGGGCTGGGCGCCAGTGTTATATCCGGATGAAGTGTTCTTGAAAATCCTAGGAGAAGAAAAGTGGAAACAGTTGGGGAACGGCGAGAGCGTTCATCATGAATATGCCGGTGTTACATTTGATGCCAACCCGTGCTTACGAGAGGATGCAGAGAGAATTTCGGTTGTCGATGCCATGGAGCGCAGCGGAAAGCCGGTGCTTTTGCGCTTGGGCACAGCCGATCCGGTGATTGACCCGGCGTTTGGAGAACGGATTACCGCGCGGAACGCGAAAAATATCACCGTACAAATGGTGGAGGAAGAGAACCATGGATTTCTGGTGCATGAGCAGGAAAATATTGATGTTACGATTGCGTTCCTGCGCAAAAGCCTAGAGCGATAAGAAGAGAAGAGGAAAGGGAGCAAACAATGATTAGCAAAACAATATCGACGGACGAATCCGGTCGTTTAGGTGTTAGTGAAAAGATTGCCTACGGAATGGGTGATGTGGCGTGCAACGTTGTTTTTGCATTGACGATGTCGTTGGCAACGTATTTTTATACAAACGTTGTCGGCATGTCCGCTGCATTGGTTGGTACAATTCTGTTGGTGTCGCGTCTGTTTGACGGCGCGTCGGACGTTATTATTGGCATTCTTGTCGATAAGACCAATTCGCGTTTTGGCAAAGCGCGTCCATGGGTACTGTGGATGACCATCCCCTATGGACTATCCGCAGTGCTGATGTTTTTAGTTCCTGCCAATGCGACAACCATTGTTCAGGCGATCTATGTGTTTGTTACGTATAATTTTGCGGTGACGGTTGTATATACGGCGCTGAACCTGCCCTATGGCACGATGGCTTCGCTGATGACGCGCAACCAGAATGAGCGCTCGATGCTCAATATCTTCCGCATGTCGATGGCACCGATTGGCAATCTGATTGTGACGGCGGCAACGCTGCCGCTGATCAATCGTTTGGGCGGCGATCAGAAAGCATGGGTAACGATTACGATTGTATATGCCGTCATTGCTGTAGCAATGCTGCTGTTCTGTTTTTTCGGCTGCAAGGAGCGCGTTCGTATTTCCCCGGCAGCAACTGGAGAAAAGGTCTCCCTGGGCAAGAGCTTTGGCTGTATGCTGCACAATAAATACTGGTGGATGATTACCGCGATGTTTTTTGCGTGGTCAATGTATGCGACGCTGAACGGCACGATGTTGACCTATTATGCGCAGTACCAGCTGGGCAATAACGAGCTGATGAGCGTCATTTCTATGGTAGAAAAGATTCCGTCGATTGTAATCACGATTGCGATTGCACCGTTTATCAAGAAATTTGGCAAACGGAATCTCTCGCTTGCCGGTGCATTGATTGGCTTGCTCGGTGTTTTCATTGTGCTTTTGTCCCCGCAAAATCTGACGTTTGTCATGATTGGTGCGGCGCTCAAGGGTGTTGGCATCGGTCCGATTGGCGCGTTGTCCTTTGCCATGATGGCAGATGCGATTGAATACGGACACTGGCGCACAGGTATCCGCGCAGAAGGCTTGCTGTACAGCGCGGCGACAGTCGGCTACAAGATCGGCGGCGGTCTGACCAGTGCAGCGATTGGCTTCTCCTTGGAGGCGGCAGGCTTTGACGGCACGTCACAGGTTATGCAAACGGCTTCGGCGCACCAGATGATTTCCGGTTTGTATTTATTGGTTCCGATTGCGGCGTGGGGATTGTTTGTTGTTCTGTTATGGATCTACAAACTGGACAAAGAATATCCGGCGATTATGCAGGACTTGCAGAATGGAACGTTCTGCTCGAAAGCAATGTATGCACCGAGCGAGGAAGTGTCTTTGCCGGTATCGCTTCCAGCAGAGGATGCCAAAGAAAACAAGGGCGTCGTCATCACGATTAGCCGTGAATACGGAAGCGGTGGACATGACATTGGCAAACAGCTGGCAGAGGAGCTGGGTATTCCGTTCTACGATAAACAGGTTATTACGATGGCGGCAGAGCAGAGCGGATTAGACGAAGCGGCATTTGAAGAGTTCGATCAGGAGATGAGCAAGACGCAGATGTCGTTGACGTTATTGGATCCTGCCAATCAGAACGACCGGTTGTTCCTGATTCAGTCACAGACCATTCGGAATCTGGCTCAGCAGGGGCCGTGTGTTATTGTTGGTCGATATGCGGATTATGTGCTGCGTGATATGCCGCAGGTTGTCAATGTATTTATCAGCAACACAACGCTCCGGCAGAGATGGGCAGCGAACGCAAAGAATGGCTCAATCGATCGGGAACAGGCAAAGCGTCTGCGCGTGGTTATGGAGCAGAACGAGCGCCGCGGTTTCTACTATAAGCATTATACCGGAAGAGAATGGGGAAATGTCGCCAACTACCAGCTGTGTATCGACAGCAGCGTTTTGGGTAGGAATACGACGGCGGTGATTCGAGCGTATTTGGAAAACTCGCCGGAGAGGTAATATTTGTTCCTTTGTTCGCGGTATTAAAGACAAAGCAACACGATTTTGCTGCCAAGGGCATTGCTCCTTGGCAGCTTTTTCTTGCACAATAGAAACCGGAATAGTATAATGAGACATAAGGATTGATTTTATGGGAGGACAGCGGAATGTTCCAGACGACAGACACGATACAGAAAGCATTGAAGGAGGCAGGCATTCAGTGCGCAACGGCGGAGGGAACGGCGCAGGGCAAGCCGGTCAGCGAGGTGCGCATTATGGTATCCGGAAAGCAGATGCCGAAGGCAACGGTACAGTTTGTATCCAACAGTGACAATCCGGACTTTACGGCGTGTGTACTTGGCTATGTCAAGGTGCCGGAGGGCAAGCGGGCACGGGCGCTGGAGATGGCGAACGAGTGTAATCTGAAGTACCGCTATTGCAAGTTTGCAGTTGACCCGAATGACAACGTCAACGTGACCTATGATGCGCCGTTTCGCGCAGCGAATCCGGCAGACATTGCCGTGGAGACGCTGGGAAGGTTTATGCGCATTCTGGATGCCGTATATCCGGACTTTATGGAAGCCATGTGGTCGTAAACCGCATACACTCTCCGAATGATAGAACAACCCCGTTGGAAGCGGAAGAATCCGCAGACCCAACGGGGTGTTTTGATGTGATGTATTGATTTTTAACCGGAAACGGCAGCCTGTCCGGCAATCATGCCGGAGCACCACGCCCAATGCAGATTGAACCCGCCGCAGTCTCCGGCAGCGTCCAGAATTTCGCCTGCCAGATAAAGGTTGGGCTGTCGCTGAGACTGGAAGGTGTCGTCGATTTCGGTCAGCGGGATTCCACCGGCAGTAACCTGTGCCTGTTCCCACGGCTGTGTTCCTGTGACGGGCAGTGTCCAGCCCTTCAGAGCGGAGAGCAGGGAATCCACTTCGCGGCGGGTGAGAGCGAAACCGGTCTGTGTCAGCGGCAGAGACAGCGATTGGCAGACGGCGGACAGGATACGCTTGGGAATCGTGCCGGAAAGAAGAATTTCCAGCGGCTGTTCTCCGCGATGCCGGATGCGTTGGGTCAGCCGTGCGCGCAGCTCATGATAGTCGAAATCCGGAAAGAAGTCAATACGCACCTCCGCGCAGTCATAAGGAGAGCATACGGCGAGTGTGCCGGATAAATTCATAGCGGGAATGCCGGAGATGCCGTATTCGTTCCATTGCAGCTCGCCGCGATCGGATGCCGCCCTCTGTCCGTCTGTGTACAGTGTGATCTGTGCCTGTGTCCGCAATCCCTTGAGACGAGCGAGCAGTCTGCTGCGGCAGCGCAGCCCGACCAGGGATGGATACAGCGGCGTGCAGGAATGTCCAAATGCCGCGGCGAGCGGATAGCCTGAGCCGTTAGAGCCTTGCTTGGGGGCGGCTTTGCCGCCGGTGGTGAGAATGACTGCGTCGGCAGGATATTCGTGTCCGTCTGCTGTCTGCACGGAAAACGGTCTTTTCTGTCGTGTGGTGGCGGTGACTTCTGTGCCGCAGATGATGGAAATGTGTGCTTGCTCCAAGGCGTACCGGAGAATATCCAGTACCATGGATGCCTGACGGGCGTAGGGATAGATGCGTCCTGCGTCATCCGTGATGGTGAGCAAACCGAGCTGCTCAAAAAACGAAACGGTTTTCTCGGCAGGCATCGCGTCCAGCAGCTGTGCCAAACGGTTCGGCGTGCGGCTGTGGTAGACCTCCGGTGCAATACCC
>CAVBHI010000258.1:0-5723 GCA_963595115.1 bacterium | reverse complement strand
GAAAACCACAGCGAAAAAGACGACGACGCGCAAGACCAAGAAGGCAGCGGAGGCGGAAGAGACCGCACAGGCAGTGACGGAGGTATCGACCGATGGCGAATAAGGCACAGGTAATCGGCGCGGGTCTGGCGGGCAGCGAGGCGGCGTGGCAGCTGGCAGAGAAGGGCATAGCCGTGGATCTGTACGAGATGAAGCCGCAGAAGCGTTCCCCGGCGCATCATGAGGACACGTTCGCCGAGCTGTGCTGCTCCAATTCGCTGCGCGGTGCGGAGATTCACACTGCCCCCGGGCTGCTGAAGGAAGAGCTGCGCCGGTGCGGCAGCCTGATTTTGGCGTGCGCAGACGCAACCCGCGTGGAGGCGGGCGGCGCATTGGCAGTTGACCGTATGGCGTTCACGCAGATGGTGACAGACAAGCTCCGCGCACACCCGAATATCACAATTCACGAGGGTGAGGTCACGCACGTTCCGGATGAGGGCGAGGTGATTGTCGCGAGCGGTCCGTTGACGTCGGATGCCCTGTTTGCGGACATCGCGCGGCTGCTGGGCGAGGATCATTACCTGCATTTTTATGACGCCGCCGCACCGATTGTCACGTTTGACTCGGTGGATATGCAGTCGGCTTACTTTGCCTCCCGCTACGGTAAGGGAACAGCGGATTACATCAACTGCCCGATGAACCGTGAGGAATACGAGGCATTCTGGGAAGCGCTGTGCAGCGCAGAAGAAGCGCCGGTACACGGCTTTGAGGACAAAAAGGTTTTTGAGGGATGTATGCCGGTGGAGGTCATGGGACGGCGCGGACACGATACGCTGCTGTATGGTCCACTCAAGCCGGTCGGTCTGCGCGACCCGCGCACAGGACGCGATCCGTTCGCCGTGGTACAGCTGCGGCGCGATAATGCGGCAGGCTCGCTTTACAATCTTGTCGGCTTTCAGACTCATTTGAAGTTTCCGGAGCAAAAGCGCGTCTTTTCGCTGATTCCGGCGCTGAAAAACGCGGAATTCGTGCGCTATGGCGTCATGCACCGCAATACGTTTATGGATTCGCCGCGCCTGCTCGACCGGTATTTTCGTCTGCGCACGCAGCCGCGCATCCGCTTTGCCGGACAGATGACCGGCGTGGAGGGTTATATCGAATCGGCGGCATCCGGTCTGGTGTGCGGTTTGAATCTGTCGCGCGAGATGCGCGGCATGCAGCCGATTGATTTTCCGCAGGAGACGGCGCTCGGTGCGTTGGGGCGGTATATTTCCAACGAAGCAAATGAGAAATTCCAGCCGATGAACATCAACTTCGGCATTATCACCCCGCTGGGCTACCGCATTAAGGGCAAGCGGGAGAAAAACACGCAGATTGCTCTGCGCGCATTGGAAACGCTGGACGGACTGATGGAGGACATTCGGCGATAAGAGAAACAGGAGAGAGAGCATGAAACTGATTATTGATGCGATGAGCGGAGACAATGCACCGGAGGCGCTGGTGTCCGGCTGCGTGATGGCGGCAAAGGAATTTGGACACGAGTACGTGCTGGTCGGCAAGGAGGACGTGATTCGCAAGCTGCTGAAGCAGGAGAACGCGGAAAATCTGCCGATTACCGTGCGCAACGCAACGGAAGTGGTAGATATGCACGACGATCCGGCGCGTGTGCTTCGCCGAAAGAAGGACTCATCAATGGCGGTTGCCTTTCAGATGCTGGCAAACGGCGAGGGCGACGCGATGATTTCAGCGGGAAACACAGGCGCACAGCTGTCCGGTGCAACGCTGATCGTCAAGCGTATTCGCGGCATCCGCCGTGCGGCGCTGCCGACGCTGCTGCCGTGCAAGACCGGAAAGGTGCTGTTGATCGACTCCGGTGCGAACGTCGAGTGCACGCCGGAATATCTGCTGCAATTTGCGTTTATGGGCAGCTTTTATATGCGTCAGGTCGTGGGTGTGGAAAATCCGCGCGTCGGCTTGATCAACAACGGCGCGGAGGACACCAAGGGCGATACCCTGCGCAAGGAAGCGTATGCCATGCTCAAGCAGGCTGGTGAGGAGGGGCGCATCAACTTCATCGGCAACGTGGAGGGCAGTGATATCATGGGCGGCGGCTGCGATGTCGCGGTGACAGACGGCTTTACCGGAAACGTGGTTCTAAAGACCATTGAGGGCGCGGCGAAATTTCTCGGATCGGGTATTAAGTCGGTGTTCCTGACCAGCCTGAAAACCAAGCTGGGATATCTGTTTGTTCGCCCTCAGATCAAGTCGTTCATGTCCGTCATGGACAGCAGCGAGGTCGGCGGTGCGCCGTTCCTCGGCGTCAGCAAGCCGGTGTTCAAGGCGCACGGTGGCTCGAACGCCCGTGCCATCCGTTCGGCAGTCCAGCAGGCAATCCGTTATGTGGATGGCGGCGTTGTGGAGATGATTGAGGAGAATGTCGAGCGGATGACGCTTTGATTTTTGCTCTCTCGAATTCGAGTGAGCAAATGGGAGCGCAGAGCGTAAGAGAACGTAGGAACGATCCAATCGTCCGGTGAAAATCATTTGCGGCGGCTATTTCAGAATTCGAGATTTCCTATTGACAGAACCACGCATGACGCATATTATCTAATAGAGAGCTGGCTCTGACCGGCCTGCTAGGAATGACTTTGCAGTAGAGACAGGGGGTGGGAGTGTTGGTATTTGAGAAGATTTGCAGCATTCTCTCAGAGCAGTTTGGCGTTGATTCATCCACCATTACGATGGAAACCTCGTTTATCGAGGATCTGGGAGCAGATTCTCTGGATGTTGTTGAGCTGATGATGAGCATTGAAGATGCGTTTGACATCGGTGAAATCGGAGAAGAGGAAGCGACGAAGATCAAGACCGTCGGTGATCTCGTGCACCGCATCGGCGAGGATGACTAAGGGCTGACCCCAAAACGAAGGAAATGGGAGACCCTGCCGCGTGCAGGGTCTTACTTTTCAAAAAAATATCAATAGAAAGGAAGATTCCATGAAGGAAGACGAACTGATTTACCAGTTTAAAGACGCGTCGCTGATGACGACGGCGATGACGCATTCGTCATATGCCAACGAGCACCGCGATCTGCATCTGCAAAACAACGAGCGATTGGAGTTTCTTGGCGATTCCATACTGGGTCTGGTTTCGGCGGACTATGTATTTCACCGCTATCCTCATGTGCCGGAGGGTCAGCTGACCAAGGTGCGTGCGGCGGTTGTCTGCGAAAAGACGTTGTATGAAGTGGCCAAGGAGCTTGGACTGGATCGTCATTTGCTGCTGGGACACGGAGAAGAGATGGGAGGCGGACGGGAACGCCCGTCCATTCTGGCAGACTCCGTAGAGGCAATGATCGGCGCGATTTATCTGGACGGCGGTTTGGAATCGGCACGCACGTTTATCATGACGTTCCTGCCGAACAAGGTCGATCTGGCAGAGACGGGACATGCATTCCGCGACTATAAGACGGCGCTTCAGGAAATTGTGCAGAAGAACCGACAGGAGACGCTGGCGTATCGCCTGAGTGACGAGAGCGGTCCGGATCATGATAAGCGATTTACCGTACAGGTACTGCTCAACAGCAATATTTTTGCGGAGGGTGTCGGACGCAGCAAGAAGGACGCCGAGCAGATGGCGGCGCGCGCCGCGCTGGAGCTGATGGGGCAGGTCTGATGGCATCAATTGTGCCAGTTTTTGTTCCGCATGAGGGCTGCCCGTGCCGCTGTGTGTTTTGCAACCAAAATACGATTGCCGGACAGGTCGAGCGGATGACGCCGGAGCGGGCGCGTGAAGCGCTGGAAAGCGGACTTTCCCGTCTGCCGGAGGGCAGCCGTCCGCAGGCGGCGTTTTACGGCGGCAGCTTTACGGCGATTGACGAGGAGGAGCAGGAGCGTCTGCTGGCGGTGACGGATGTGCTGCTGGCACAGGGACGACTGTCCGGCGTGCGCATTTCCACGCGACCGGACGCGATTTCGGAAGAAATTTTGTGCCGATTGCAGCGGCATGGTGTGATAACGGTGGAGCTGGGCGCACAGTCGATGGATGACGAGGTGCTGCGCTGCTCCGGACGCGGACACACGGCGCAGGACACGGTGCGTGCGGCAGAGCTGGTGCAGCGGGCAGGAATGCAGCTGGTTTTGCAGACCATGACCGGTCTGCCGTGCGATACCCGTGCGCGCAGCCGTGAGACGGCGCGGCGTATTGCGGCGTTACGACCGGATGGCGTACGGATCTATCCGGTGGTAGTGCTGCCGAACACGCCGCTGGAGCAATTATGGCATCAAGGCGAGTATGCCGCCCTTGCTCCGGAAGAGGCGGCGGAATGGTGTGCGGATATGCTGGAGGAATTTGAGGCAAACGGCATCCGCATTATCCGCGTCGGACTCAATCCGTCGGAGGAGCTGCACAGCAGCGTGTGTGCGGGTGCATATCATCCGGCGATGGGAGAATTGGCGTACAATGCGCTGTGGTATCGGCGGCTGAAGCGGCAGCTGGAGTATGGTACAGAGGGAACGCTCTATGTCCCGCGTCGGGAGCTGTCTCGCGCGATTGGACAGAAGCGGCGCAACCTGCTGCGCCTGCGGCAGGAGTTTCCGGAGCGGGATGTTCGTATCGTGGGACAGTGAGATTTGCTCGGAGAATAGACCGTGAAAGCACACGTCAAGAATGGAGTAACACGAAGAGGCAGTCAGATCGACTGTCTCTTTTTGTATCCGTGCCTTTGTGCAGATTGTGTTAAAAATTGGAGGAAACCAGACGGGAGGAAGGGTGATTCCGGAAAAAATCGGCATTTCGCCGCTGTTTTCCACAGATAACATTGCATGGAACAGAAAAACATGGTACTCTATAAAATAAGTTAGTATGGATACGTATCGAATATCCACAGATGAGGTGTTTGTTTGTACTTAAAATCATTGGAATTGCAGGGCTTCAAGTCCTTTCCGGATCGGACGGTGATTCGGTTTTCGGATGGGATGACGGCAATTGTAGGACCGAACGGAAGCGGAAAATCCAATATCTCGGATGCCGTGCGCTGGGTGCTGGGTGAGCAGTCCACCAAAAGCCTGCGCGGTGAAAAAATGGAGGACGTTATTTTTGGCGGTACGGCGCGAAGAAACCGTATGGGCTTTGCACAGGTCACGCTGATTCTGGACAACAGCGGCGGACGGTTTCCGCTGGATGCGGCAGAGGTCATGGTCTCACGCCGGTTTTATCGTTCCGGAGAGAGCGAGTACCGCATCAACGGCAAGCGCGCTCGTCTGAAGGATGTGCGTGAGCTGTTCATGGACACCGGTTTGGGTCGCGATGGCTATTCGGTTATCGGACAGGGACGCATTGACGAAATTCTGTCTGCCAAGAGCGTGGATCGCCGTGAGATCTTTGAGGAAGCGGCAGGCGTGACCAAATTCCGCACTCGAAAGGGAGAAGCGGAAAAGCGGCTGGAGCAGACAGATGCCAATCTGGTGCGTATTCGCGATATTTGGAACGAGCTGAACGAGCGCTCCGGTCCGCTGCAAAAGCAGGCGGAGACGGCGAAACGATTTCTGAAGCTGCGCGATGAGCTGCGTGTGCATGAGGTTTCGCTGTGGATGGATTCACTTAGCGGCATGGCGAAGGCGCTAAAACAGAGCGAAGAGCAGGAGCAGACCGTGCAGGCGAAGCTGACCTGTGTGCGCACGGAGCAGGAGCAGGGCTACCAGACGGTAGAGAAGCTTGAGCTGGCGATACAGCAGGCAGAGGTGAAC
>CAVBHI010000257.1:0-8021 GCA_963595115.1 bacterium | reverse complement strand
ATTAGATTCAGAACGATTGAGCTGGAGCGGAGTGTAAGTAAAGTCTTTGCTCTTCGTGTCGAAGGAGACAATATCCATCGGATGAACCGGAGGATAGTACATAATTATACCGTTTTCTACCGTTGTTGTGGTGAAGCAATCTAGACGGTCATCTGACTTTAGTTTCATGGAATAAGCATTTTGGTAAACAAGCTCTTGCTTGTCACGGTCAATAGCAAACTCCATCATATAGCTTTTCTGATTGCTTTCACCGACTCCGATGATTTGATATAAAGAATCTTGTGAGATGACGGTCTGTCCGAGAGAGTAAATACCGTGGCGGTCGGCGTGCTTCTTAAGAAAAGCAGAGAGATCCAATTTGTGATCGGTAACGGTGAAATTGTCGGATGATTTATCGTAAGCAATGGTTTGATAAAAGAACTCGTAAGCCTTTTTGCCGGTATCCTCGGCGGAGAGGTGATAAAGAATACCACTCTTTTGGTCTGCGGCGATACAACTGTCATCACGCACCGGAACGTTGTATACGTTATCGTTATTGTACAATATGAGCAGACTAAAATAACCGAGATTCTTCAGTTCCGGCATACTTCCGGCAGAAACCAGCTTCCAGTGGAGGTCAAATTTATTTAAATCACCGCTGCGGAGGACTTGATCGGTGCCATCGGTCGTGGCAATTGCGTAGGTAGACTGTAGCTCCTCATTTTTCAGTACGCTTTTTCCTTCAAAATAGATATTGTCGAGGGTAAAAGTCTCGGTAGTTCCGTCTGTTTGTTGAAAACAGAGCATATCGGTTACGCCATCAATAATATCGCTGCCCAGAGATTTGGCATTCGTATCAAGATAATTTATCTGCGAGTTTTCCTTAGCGTCACGTCCGGTGGAGTAGGTGATGACATAACGCGTATCCGCAGGAACAGACAATTGCTGGTCAGACGGCAAGAGATACCGTGTCTTGATACCGAGGACGATGCCTGCAGCAGCAGCAATTGCGACCGCGAAAAGGAATATGGTACGTTTTTTCATGATAGTGACCTCATAAAATAAAAGTGGTTGGAAAGACTATCCACATTTGCATCGTATCATATTTTATGGAAAAGAACAAGAATTTGGAGAAATATTTACTGCTTGTTCATAATATCGTAAAAACGGCTCGATTGGAATAGAGAGTAGAAGAGCAGAGGGAGCGCAGGACAAAGACATACCGATGGAAAGAAGGTGTGGTGTTATGTTTTGGGGAATTTACAAAATTGTTATTTCTTTTACAGCAAACTGTGCTATAATGCAATGTAGAATGCTTTCTATGCGAAATGTGTTCTAAGACAAATAAGGCATGAAAGAAAATCGGATGAGGGATTCCGGTTTGAAAGGATTTAGACAGAATGGCTCGATTTTTAGAAAAAATATTCGGAACGCACTCTCAGCATGAACTGAAGAAGATAAATCCGATTGTCAACAAGGTAGAGGCATTGGAGGCGGAATACCGTGCGCTGTCTGATGCAGAGCTGCGCGGCAAGACCGCAGAATTTAAGCAGCGTTATCAGGATGGTGAAACACTGGACGACCTGCTGCCGGAGGCATTTGCCACCATGCGCGAAGCGGCTGACCGCGTGCTCGGTATGCGGCACTACCGCGTACAGCTGATCGGTGGCGTCGTTCTGCACCAGGGACGTATCGCGGAAATGAAGACCGGTGAAGGTAAAACACTGGTGGCAACGCTGCCGGTATATTTGAATGCGCTGACGGGCAAGGGCGTACACATTGTTACGGTCAATGATTATCTGGCAAAGCGAGACAGTGAGTGGATGGGGAAGGTATACCGCTTCCTCGGACTGAAGGTCGGCTTGATTATTCATGACGTGCCGTCTGAGCAGCGTCAGAGCATGTATGCAGCAGATATTACCTATGGTACGAACAATGAGTTCGGCTTTGACTATCTGCGCGATAACATGGCGATTTATAAGGATGATAAGGTACAGCGTGGTCACTCGTTTGCGGTAGTCGATGAGGTGGACTCCATCCTGATTGACGAGGCACGTACTCCGTTGATTATCTCCGGTCAGGGAGACAAATCCACCGACCTGTATGGACAGGCGGATGCGTTTGTCTCTCGCCTGAAGGGCTACCGTATTAAGGAAACCGACTCTAAGCTGGATGTCGAGAGCGAGGGCGAACGTGTATTGCAGGAAGAGGAGCTGCGCAAGCAGGATCCGAAAAAATACGGCGCAATTTCAAAGGACGACGAGAAAATTCTGGCGCAGCTGCGTGCGGACTATGTTGTGGATGAAAAGGCGCACACCGCTGTGCTCAGCCCGAACGGACAGAAAAAGGCAGAGGCATATTTCCATGTGGATAATCTGTCCGATCCGGAAAATTCCACGTTGCAGCATCATATCAATCAGGCAATCCGTGCACATGGCGTTATGAAGCGTGATGTGGATTATGTTGTCCGTGACAATGAGATTATCATCGTCGATGAATTTACCGGACGATTGATGTTTGGACGCCGCTACTCCGACGGTCTGCATCAGGCCATTGAGGCAAAGGAGCACGTCAAGGTACAACGTGAGAACAAGACGCTGGCAACCATTACATTCCAGAATTATTTCCGTCTGTATGACAAGCTGTCCGGTATGACCGGTACGGCGCTGACCGAGGAGGACGAGTTCCGCGAAATCTACAGTCTGGATGTTGTTGAGATTCCGACCAACCGTCCGATTGCCCGCGTGGACAATCCGGATGCGGTATACCGCACCGAGATGGGCAAGTATCGCGCGGCAGTGGAGAAGATTAAGAAATGCTATGCCAATCAGCAGCCGATTCTGGTGGGTACGGTATCCATCGAGAAGAGCGAACTGCTCAGCAGCATGCTGAAGAAGGAAGGTATTCCGCACAATGTCCTGAACGCAAAGTATCATGAAAAGGAAGCGGAAATCGTTGCACAGGCAGGTAAGCTGGGTGCGGTTACGATTGCCACCAACATGGCTGGTCGAGGCACGGATATTGTGTTGGGCGGCAACGCGGAACAGATGGCGATTGAGGCAATGCGCAAGGCAGGCTTTGAGGAAGAAATCATCAGTGAGGCAAACGGCTTTGCCGAGACTGAGGATGAGGAGATTCTTCAAGCGCGTGCCGCGTTCAAGCGTTATCTGGACGAGTTTAAGCAGCAGACCTCCAAGGATGCAGCGAAGGTCTGCGAGGTAGGCGGTCTGGTTATCCTGGGTACGGAGCGCCATGAGTCCCGACGCATTGACAACCAGCTGCGCGGACGTTCCGGCAGACAGGGTGATCCGGGCGAATCGAACTTCTATATTTCCATGGAAGATGATTTGATGCGCTTATTCGGCTCGGATCGTGTGCTCGGTATGCTGGATAAGTTTGGCATGGACGATGAAACGCCGATTGACCAGAAGATGCTGTCCGGCGCGATTGAGGGCGCACAGCGCAAGGTGGAATCGCGTAACTTTGCCATTCGTAAGAGCGTTGTCGAATACGATGATGTATTGAATACCCAGCGCGGCGTTATTTATAAGCAGAGAGACAAGGTGCTGGATGGCGAAAACCTCAAGGAATCCATCCTGTCTATGGTTGACGAAACGATTGACAGTGCGATTCACGGTATTCTGGGTGAAAAGCCGTATATTGAAGCGGAGGACATCGACGAGCTGCGCAAGCGTTTTTCCGGCTTGTTCCTGACGGCGGATGACCTGCAATTTGACCGCGGCGAGCTGGATAATTTGGAGCCGACCCAACTGCGCAATATGCTGTGTGACCGTGCGCACGAGGTTTACGAGCAGAAGGAAGAACAGAATACAGCGGAAATCATGCGCGAGATGGAGCGCGTGATTCTGCTTCGCAATGTAGACGAGAAGTGGATGGATCACATCGACGCGATGACCGAGCTGCGAAACGGCATTGGTCTGCGCTCGTTTGCACAGCGTGATCCGGTTGTTGAATACAAGCGGGAAGGCTCGGAGATGTACGATGCGATGATTGCGGCGATTCGAGAGGACACGGTGCGCATGATGTATCTGCTGCGCGTTCATGTCAAGGGACAGCAGCCGAAGCGCGAAAAGGTCGCCAGGGAGAGCAGTGCCTCCGGTGCGGATGACGGCTCGCTCAAGGCAACGCCGGTCAAGGCGGTCAAAAAGCCGGGACGCAACGATTTGTGCCCGTGCGGCAGCGGAAAGAAGTATAAGCGATGCTGCGGACGCAATGAGCAGTAAAAGAGGGTTGAGGTAGTATGAAACGGAGCGTTTACATTCTGTTTGTCCTGATTGCTGGGGTGCTCGGTGCGGTGCTGCGCGGTCTGAGCATCACACGCGGCTTGGAGTGGAGCAATGGTCTGCCGGTGCGCGGCGACCTCAGCTCACTGGCGCTCAAGGTGCTGTGCGTGCTGGTGCTGGTGCTGGCGGTTGTGCTCAGCCGCAGCGGTTATGCCAAGCAGGGACAGCAGTATGAAGCGATTATGGGAACGCGTAGCGCGACGGCGCGCTGGATCGGCGTGCTGTCGGCGGTTGGCGTTGTGCTCGTCGGCGTGGGGGCAGTGCTGTGCACTAACCGAATGGTTGTGGAGCAGACCAGCGAGTATCACCCGTTTGGCGTTACGGCACTGATTGCACAAACGGTGCAGTGGATTTTGTGCATCGTGTCCGGTGTGCTGCTGGTTGGCTTTGCCAAGCGACAGGATGGACGGGAGGCGACCAAGGCGCAGGGACTGCGTGTGGCAGTGCCGATGCTGTGGGCGTGTCTCATGCTGGTTATGGCATATCATGAAAACAGTGGAAATCCGGTCATGTCGGACTATGCGTATGAGCTGCTGTTGGCAATTGCGGTTCTCGCGTCATTTTACGCGATTGCGTGTCTGTTTTTTGCAGAGGCAAGCGCACGTCGCGTAGTGCTGTTTTGCGGTCTGTCGGTCTTTCTGATTATGACGGTGGTTGGCGGCTTGCTGGTGGGAGCGATATTGGACGCTACGATGCTGTCGCTGACGCTGATGGCGCCGACAGCGGATCTGCTGCGTATGGCGGCGTATCTGATGACGGGCATTTATCTGCTGGTACAGCTGGTGGGAATTGCGCCAAAAACAACAGAAGAATAAAAAGAGAAAGGTCTCTCGCCGAAACCAAGCTGTTATTTCGGTGAGAGACCTTATGTACGTTTTCTGTGTCAGCGGGCGGTGCGAAGCGGTTCGACCAGTCCGGAATAGTTGAGTGGGAACAGGTCGTCCGGCAGCCGAGTGCCGCTCTGTACTGCGTGATAGCAGCAGTCCATAAGACGGGCGGCGGGATGTTCTGCATTCTGCAGCAGATCAAAAAAGCTCTCATAGCGACGCATGTGCGGGGTCGCGGCATCCGTCCACGCTTCTCGACGGATGTTTGTGCAGTCCACGGGAAGCGGCTGTGTCGGACGAATGAGTGTGGAGATGATGCCCGGACTGCCGGTCAGTCGTTCGAGCGAAGACAGCAGGATAGCGGGACGTCCGGAGAGAGAATATAACCGGCGTTGGGTGCGCAGCATACTGCGCATAGAAGAGCTGACCGTGTGCGGCGTCAAACGCTCCCCATAGGACTTCCATGCCGCGATGGAAAGCAGCTGTGAGGCGGCGCGTTCTGCTGACTTGGAGACGGACAGAAGCTGATAGGCGCGAAAGCTGGCGCTGGATGCCTTGAGGCGGTTTTCAATCACAATGCGATCCATCTCGGATTCGCATAGGTTGTGCAGCGGACTATGGGATAGTGTCGGATACTGCGGATCAAGTCGATAGTTCACAACATAGGTGACAAACGGGTGGATCGTGCGATCCAACGCGTAATGGCAGCAAAAACCGAGCAGATATGCCATTGCAGACGGGTCTTGCGTTTGAGCACACTGGCGAACCATGACGGAAAAGGTGCGCGCAATACGCCCCTCGTGCATTTTTCTGCCGAGGGAAGAGACGGGATTTTTGAACAGCGGATGATAAAAAAACAAGGGATCCGGTCCCTGAGAACCCCAATAAAATGCCATCCGATCATTGGAAGCCGCAGCGCGGAGATGCGGCTGTGCAGTTTGCAGAACGGATTGGGCAAAATTGTAATGTGTGACAAGCGCAGGCATGGCACAGCTCCTCCGATATGAACAAAATATAGCAAAAAATCGAACGGATTGCATGAAGAAATGCAATATAATACCAATTCTATTGTTATTATAGAAGTCTTTTTCGGAAAAGTATACAATAGAAGCGACGAAAATCGACGGAGGAAAATGGTTATTTTCCGTTACCCTGCACAGAACAGCGAAACTTGCACAGAATGCAGGGATGGTGTATACTAAATTGATTAGGATATTATCGCCATTCCACACGAGGGAATGCGAATAAGACGCAAATAAAAGGAGCTTCACAAGTTATGAAATTAGGAATTGTTGGCTTGCCGAATGTCGGCAAGAGCACCCTGTTTAATGCAATCACGGATGCCGGAGCGGAATCGGCCAACTATCCGTTCTGTACGATTGATCCGAACGTCGGCATGGTTTCCGTACCGGACGAGCGTCTGGATAGACTGACGGAGATGTACCACCCGCCGAAGACCATTCCGGCGGTTGTGGAGTTTGTGGATATTGCAGGGTTGGTGCGCGGCGCATCCAAGGGCGAAGGATTGGGAAACAAGTTCCTGTCGCACATCCGAGAGGTGGATGCCATTGTTCATGTTGTCCGCTGCTTTGACAACCCGAATATCGTGCATGTTGAGGGCAGCATTGACCCGCAGCGCGATATTGAGACGATCAATCTGGAACTGATCTTGTCGGATATGGAGCTGCTGGAGCGCCGCATTGAGCGTTCGCGCAAGCTGGCAAAGGGTGACAAAAAGTATAATGAGGAAATCGCTGTGTTTGAGCGGCTGCTCAAGCATCTGGAGGACGGAAAGTCCGCGCGCTCGTTCCCGGAGCTGGAGGAGTACCGTGAGCTGATTGACACCGTGGATCTGCTGTCCTCCAAGCCGGTTATCTATGCCGCGAATGTCGATGAAGCGGGCTTCACCGGTGATGAGGTAGAAAACGCGCGTCTGGATGCTGTTCGCCGCATTGCTGCGGAGGAGGGCGCACAGGTGTTACCAATTTGCGCACAGATGGAACAGGATATTGCGAGCTTGGACGACGATGAAAAGGAACTGTTTCTGTCTGAGCTGGGATTGGAGGAGTCCGGTCTGGATCGTCTGATTCGTGTGTGCTATGATCTGCTGGGTCTGATGAGCTTTTTGACGGCGGGTGCACCGGAGGTTCGTGCGTGGACGATTAAAAAGGGCACAAAGGCGCCGCAGGCGGCGGGTAAAATCCACACGGATTTTGAACGCGGATTTATCCGTGCCGAGGTCGTGTCGTTTGATGACTTGATGGCGTGCGGCTCAATGACGGCGGCGAAGGAAAAGGGACTCGTCCGTTCCGAGGGCAAGGAATACGTCATGCGCGATGGAGATATTGTACTGTTCCGCTTTAACGTATAACAAGTGAGCTTGGCATAACAATCCGGCGCAGCGCAACAAAGCGGACATGAGTACTGTTTTTATGGTTGTAATTGCAGCAGTAGTCTTATACAATGAGATAAGACATTGGATGGTTTGCCTGACAAACAGGTGAGCGTTAACGGAGGACAAACTTTTATGAGAGAACGTAAGGATTCCACACAAACTCCGGAAAGCGCAGAGGAGAACGTGAATTCGCGGAGGAAGGCAGCGGACGACGTGGGACAGGATACCAAGACGTTTTCGACGATTCCGAGTGATGAGCCGAAGGCAACCCCGCGCTTCCGGGTGCGCAAGCGTATGGCTGACGGAACGTGGCGTGAACGTCCGGTTCGTGTGACAGAAGCGGCGACAAAGCCGCAGAGCTTTCCGAAACAGAAAAAAATGACATTGGAGGAGCCGGAACGGCTGCGAACCAAGCCGGTTCGTTCCCGCCGTTCGAGGCGAATGCGCCGCGGCGTTATGATGGCGGTGGCGGCAGTCTTTTTGCTTGCCATTGTCAGCTTCAGTGTATACATCTGT
>CAVBHI010000256.1:0-3185 GCA_963595115.1 bacterium | reverse complement strand
CAGCAAAAAAGAAGAAATTTCACCGAAATTGGCAATCGTTCGCTTGCAAGGCAAAAGAAAAGACAGGCGGTGGGAAAATCCGTCTGTCTTGTCTTCAAATTTGGAAAAAGAAAGAAAAAGAAAGGATAAGAAAAGTAATATGATATATTGTCTTTTCGATGGTCTTATCTTACCAGAAGAATATGAAGAAATATCTACCAAAAAGAAAACAGATTGTATAAGAAATAAAAAAGAATTGTGACGCAATATTCTACAAACGAAGAGAATATAGGCGCGACCATTCCGCAAACGAGCAGGCGCTGCTTCCTGTGAAGTGCGCCTGCTCGTTTGCGGGTAGTAATAAAGGTTAGGGTGATAAATAAAAGAAAGAGGTTTATGAATCATAAAAAGCGGTACATGCAAGGAAAATGCTCGTCGGTCTGACGACAGAGCCATTCGCGGATGGTGTATTCCCTTCCGCATCATTAGGATAGCAAGAGTCTGTGAAAAAAGTGGAACAGAATTGGAACGATGTTGTAACAAAAGTGAAAACAAATTGTGACAGCGGTAGAGCAGCAAAAAAAAAGAATGCAGGCTTCTTTTGAACCCGCACTCTTTTAGAAGGATGAAAATGAAAAGAGAAATAAAAAAATAAAATATAGGATGAACACAAAAGCAGAAGCGGCTGAAACGAAAACCGCATTGCGGACAGCTGTGGGGATAAGGATAGCTGCCGCAGATCGCTTTGTTGTTCTGGTGTTATCATACGGCTGTATTGTGATAATCCTCCGTATGATATGCGGAGATGGTGTGAAAAAATCAAAAACATTTTGTAAACAACGACGGGAATGCGCAAAAAACTGTAAATTTCCGAAATCGTATGCTATACTGTGTGCACTGTTTGTGAGGTGACAAGCGTGAAAGGAAATCGAATATCAAGAAAGATGAGCCGCTTTTTGGCAGAGAAAGAGACTTTGCTGGATCGCCTTGACGACTATCAGGAGGAGCTTCAGGCACTGCGGCGCAGAGAGGATGACCGACAATTGCGCGCGGTGTTATTCAACAAAATGGCAACGCGGTGTAAAAGAGAAGGGCGCATTCTGCTGGGGCTTATGCCGTGGGGTGCGAAAGAGTACCGCAGTCTCCTGTTATGGGAGTTCCTCTATATAGGATTGACGGCACTGCTTGTGATAGGAGCAGGCGGCGGCGCATATGAGGCGATCAGGCTCTCGCGCTGGTCGATTGCCGCGCTGCTGTGTGTCGTGGTATTTGTTCTGCTTCGCTTAGCGAGCAAGATACACGGTCTTCTGTGCGACATACTGGTGTGGCGGGTGCTGCGTCTGGAATATCAGCCGGTGTCTACCGTTTGGTCGGCGGAGCAGCAGGCGCTTCTCCCCAAACGATTGATACCCTACATGCAGCCGGTGGCAAATTCGGTTGATCCGAACAATTGCATCCGCGGCAAGCTGCGCTGTGCCTGCGGCGGACACGCATTCCGCGTGTGGCGTCATCCGGAAAAGGGGTACTTGACGGCAATCTGTGATTCGTGCGGAAAGGAGATCGTCCTGTTTGACGAGCATCTGGATTCACACGGCGCAGACGGAGCCGCACAGCACTATTTTGTCCATTCCCTGCAAATGGCGCAGTGCCCTCGCTGCGGCGAAGAAACCCATCAGGTAATTGTAACCGTCGTGAGCGATCAGGAGCGGAGCTTTTTTGCGTCTCAACCGACAAAAAGCACCGAAGAAAGCGGCTATGGTCTGATTTTTGAGCTATTCTGCTCCACGTGCGGCACGCCCTCCGGCGACGGCTCGTACTTCTGGAGCAGGGATTGGGAGCAAAGCAACGAACAGGAGGGAGACACACCGTGAAGCTGTGGACAGGACGCGCCGGAAGCGGAAAGACAACGGCAATTCTCACCCGCATAGCAAAACAGGTAGAGACAGGCGGCAGAAGGCAGATTTTAATTGTGCCGGAGCTGGCATCGCATGATTACGAGCGGAGGTTGGCAAAGGCGACGGGCAATCACGGCGCGGCGTGGGCAGAGGTGCTGACGTTTCGGCGCGTGGCAAACCGCGTGTTTTCCGAGGCGGGCGGTCTGGCGGAGCAGAGTCTGAGTCCGGCAGGACGGTTGATGGTGCTGTATGAAGCCGTACAGCGAACCGCGACGCAGCTATGTCGGTATCAGGGCGTGGGGCGACGTCCGGAGGTACTCAAAGACCTTCTTGGAGTGGTGGACGAGCTGAAATGTGCCTCCATCTCGCCGGAGGATTTGCTTCGCGCATCGGCGGATGCCGAGGGAATCCTGCGCGGCAAGCTGACGGATTTGGCGCACATCAGCATGGTATACCAGAGCATCACGGAGGAAGAGCTTCCCGATCCGCGCGACGAACTGACGCGCGTGTGGGAAAAGCTGCCGCAGACAACCCTCTTTGACAATACCGATGTATATCTTGATGGCTTTGACAGCTTCAACCGACAGGAACGAAATATTCTCACATGGCTGATGGAACACGGCGTACCGCTCGTGGTCACATTGACGTGCGACATTCACCAGCCGGAGCTGTTTCCGGAAGGTATGCAGGCTATGGCACGACTGCGCGCGGCAGCATCGCGCGCCGGATCGTCGGTCGCGCTGCGCGATTTCGGCGCATGCACGCTGCCCAAGCCGCACGATTTGACCATGCTGGAGCAATATGCTCTGCAAAATCAACGGACATCCGTCCCAAGCGATCAAAGCAGTGTCTTTCTGCACGGAGCAGGCGATCGCTACAGCGAGTGTGAATATGCGGCGGCGTATATTCGCAGGACGATTCGGGAAACCGGCGCACGACGGCGGGACTTTGTTGTCGCAGCGCGGGATTTCGCTCCATATGCCGCTATGCTGGAGCTGGTGTTTTCCCAATATGATATTCCGGTATTCCTGAGCGAGAAGCACGATATTTTACAAAAGCCGGTGCTGGCGCTCGTGACAGCCGCACTGCGAACCGTAACGGGCGGCTGGCGATACGAGGATATGTTTTCCTATCTTAAAACCGGTTTTGCCAACGTGACACCGGACGAGTGCGATATTTTGGAGAACTATGTGGATTTCCGCCGGATTCGCGGCAGCCGATGGAAGCAGGAGTGGAAGGGCAATCCACTGCGGTTTCAGGGTGTGATGAACGAACAGGAAACGCAATTGCTTGCCGAACTGAATGCACTGC
>CAVBHI010000255.1:0-5303 GCA_963595115.1 bacterium | reverse complement strand
GAGGGAGACTACTACTATTCGTTGGACGACGATGGCAAGGAAAAGGTAGCGAGCTTTGAGGACGTTGACGGTACGGTGACGATGTTCACGACGGCAAACCAGATGGCAGTTAGCTTCTTTGGTGAGGAGCTGCTGGCAGCCAAGGATGACGCGATGAATTCCATCACCAGCGACATGACGACCGAGCAGAAGCTGCTGGCGCTGAACGACTGGCTGGCAGACACGGCGATGTTTGACATGGCGTACCTGATGGATGTTCCGGCGGAAGAGCCGAAGGAAAATCAGTACCGCTCGATCGTTTCGGAGCAGATTTTCAATGGTCTAAAGGAGCAGTATGCGGATTATATCGCAGCCGGATATGTAACAGAGGAAGAATTGAAGGCAAAGGCAGACAGCGTTGCAAAGGATATTCTGAATCTGTGGGAAGGTGAGCAGTTCGGTATCCTGTGTCCGTCGCTGGGCAACATCGGCATCTGCATGGGTTATACCAACGCGTACAACTATCTGGTGCAGAATGCATTCCCGGAGGTTTATAAGAACGGAGATGGCTTCTGGAAGACCTTTGAGGAAATCAACTACAACAACAAGAAGAACGACAAGAACGAGTACGTTTACGACCCGAAGAACACCAATGCAATGGTGGACAGCGTTAAGATCAACTTCGATACGGATGTCACGATGTATGGTGAAACCAACGAGGATTTTACCTCGGAGCATTACTGGAGTGCGGTTCAGGTCAATGGTGAGTGGTACTACGTTGACACGACCTATAACGATATTTGGGTTGAGTGCATGATGCGTGACCGCGTTGAGCTGGACGGTTACCTGAATCATATCTATTTCCTGATTTCGGACGCCAGCGCACGCAAGATGTTTGACGGCTACTATTCTGCGCTGCACACGCTGTACAACAGCTCGAAGGACAGCACCCTGAGTGCGGATAAGACCTACGAGGATGCGTGGTTTGCGTTTGCCAAGACCAATGTGACGGATGTCAACGGTACTTGGTACTATCTGTACGACTCCACGGATCTGCTGGATCAGATCGACCAGTACAGCAGCTATAACAGCAAGAGCCGGACGCAGACGACTGCCGCTGACAATTCCAATTCCAGCAGCAATTCGATGCAGAGCGATCCGCAGCTTCGACTGGTATCGCACGACGGTTCGGCATCGGACTACAAGAAGGACGCCGGCATTGATACGGTTTATATCAACTTCACCGCGAACTTGGACGACGACGATGATGACAACGACGATACCGCTCGTGTTACGGTTCGGAATCCGCAGACCGGCAAGATGGTGGACAACGAGGAGCTGACCGAGATGTACACCCTGCAAAAGGAGTACGAGGAGAAGTATCCGTCGGTTCAGATCTGCGCGGACTACGATGCATCGAACAACCTGTTCTACTTCAATATTGCAAACTGCATCTATACCTACAACACCAAGAGCGGTGCGGTAACGAAGATCAAGGAGTACAACGCTGTTGGCGCGGCGCGCGATAAGTCGGTAGCCATGGTCGGCAACTCGCTGACCGCCGTTGCATACGGCTCGGACGATGCGTATCTGAACGTAGAGAATCCGCCGATTGCGTCTATGACCATTAAGAATGGCAAGCTGGTCGTTACGCTGGGAACGAACTATGCGTTTATCTCCAGCCCGGGCTGGCGCTATCAGGCAGACATTAAAAACGGCTACGAGAATGGTCACTACGGCTATGAGTTTGAGGAGACCAACTACAATGCAGATTATGTTAACTATAGCCAGTACGGTGACTATGGCAGCATGATGGAGCAGATGGGCTATAAGCAGGAAACCAACGATAATCAGGAGTTCATGTGGACGGCGAATATCGTTGACCGCATCGCGATGAGCGACCTGCAGGGCAAGCATAATTATGTTGAGGTTAAGGTTGACCCGACCTGCGGACGCGATGGTTATACCGAGAAGCGCTGCAAAACCTGCGGCGCAATCCAGTCGAATTCCCGCAAGTATGACAAAGGCACTGCGCTGAAGCATCACTACGTCAAGACGGAAGAGACCTATTATACCAAGGACAAGAGCAGCGGCAAGTACAACACCGGTACTGCTTATGTCTGCACGATTTGTAAGGACTCGCAGGAGACGCTGCCGGAGGGCTATACAGAAGCACACACGGATAAGAGCGGTGATGTTCACTTCAAGTGGTCGAAGGACTTTACCTGTAAGGCATACATGGGCTGCAACACCTGCGAGGGCAAGGCACTTGATCTGCTGACCAATGCAGACGGCGAGCCGAATTATACGACCAATGCCGACAAGGTGGAAGTTACCTTTACGGCGAAGTCGAACAACAGCTGTGAGGGTACGTACACGGCAACGGCTACCTTTGGAACGAAAACCTATACGGACACCAAGGAAGGCGTCAAGCACGAGTTGGAAAAGGTAGAAGCAAAGGAAGCCACCTGTGACGAGGCAGGCAACAACGAGTACTATGTCTGCAAGAAGTGCGGTAAGGCATTTAAGGATGCCGACGGCAAGACCGAGACGACGGTTGAGGATGAGACCATCGCAAAAATCCCGCATGAGCTGGAGAAGGTAGAAGCGAAGGAAGCCACCTGCGACGAGGCAGGCAACAACGAGTACTACGTCTGCAAGAGCTGCGGCAAGGCATTCAAGGATGCCGAAGGCAAGACCGAGACGACGGTTGAGGATGAGACCATTGCAGCCACACACGAGTTGGAGAAGGTAGAAGCGAAGGCAGCTACCCGCAGCGAGGATGGCAGCAATGAGTACTACGTCTGCAAGAAGTGCGGCAAGGTATTCAAGGATGCCAATGGCAAGACAGAGACGACCGTAAAGGAGCAGAAGATCGCGAAGATTGCGTCGGCAACGACCAAGAGCGAATCCTATACCTACTCCGGTAAGAAGAAGTCTCCGACGGTCAATGTATACGACAGCGACAAGAAGCTGATTTCGGATAGCAACTACACGCTGACGTATAAGAACGGTCGCAAGTATGTCGGAACGCATGACATCGTTATCACGTTCAACGGCAAGAAGTACAGCGGCTCGATGACGATTCAGTATGACATTAAGCCGACAGCAACCAAAAATCTGCGTCTGACCGCCGGTTCCAAGCGCTTTACGGCGAAGTGGAATAAAAAGACGACGCAGGTAACGGGCTATCAGGTTCAGTATTCGAGATACAGCGACTTTAGCAAGCGCTCAAATGCGTGGATTACGAGCAATAAGACTACCTCGACAACGATCAAGAACCTGTCTGCAAAGAAGAAGTACTATGTACGCGTTCGCACCTATAAGACGGTGGACGGCAAGAAGTACTATTCCAAGTGGGCAAAGGTCAAGAACGTTACGACCAAGAAGTAAAACAATACCGTTTGCTATTGTGGGTGTGCCCTTTCTGGGGCACACCCCTTCTTTGTTCTTGCGCGGAGCAAAACAATTCGATACAATAACAGCGAGAGGAGGGGATGGTATGAAGCTGATCCTGTGTGTGGACGAACGGATGGGAATGGCGTTTTGCGGACGGCGGCAGAGCAGAGATCGCGCGGTGGTGGAGCGCATTGCATCTCGTACCGCAGGACAACGGCTGTGGATGACGGAATATTCCGCAGCATTGTTTTCTGAGACAGAACATCTTTGTCTATCTAAACACCCCATGCGGGATGCCGGAGAAAATGACTGGTGTCTAGAGGAACGGGAAAATCCGGAGGCGTTTGCCGAATGCATTGAGCAGGTGGTTGTATACCGGTGGAATCGGCACTATCCGAGTGATGTGCGCTGTACGCTCCCTCTGGAACAGTGGAGGCGGATTTCAATGGATGAATTTGCGGGGTATTCCCATGAGAAGATTACGGAGGAAGTGTATCAACGATGAAAACGACAAGGAAGGGTGCGGCGCTGGCGCTGCTGCTGGCGCTTGGGTTGCTGCTGACTGCGTGCAGCGTGCCGACGGCCGGCCCGCTGGATCAGCTGGCAGAGGAAAGCAACTACACGATGGGGTCGATTCCGGCATTTTCGGAAGATCCCTATGTGGTGCTCAATGACAACCGACCGAATTTCAGTGAGAGCGACCAAACAACAACCGTCTTTGAGAAATACAGTGAGCTGGATTCCCTTGGACGTTGCGGTGTCGCGTATGCCAACGTCTGTAAGGACACGATGCCGACCGAACGGCGCGGAGACATTAGCTCAGTGCATCCGTCCGGATGGGTGCAGGCGCAATATGATTTTGTGGACGGAAAGGCGCTGTACAACCGCTGCCATCTGCTTGGATATCAGCTCACGGCGGAAAATGACAATGAGAGAAATCTGATTACCGGTACACGCTATATGAACACCGAAGGAATGCTGCCGTTTGAAAATATGGTGGCAGACTATGTAAAGGAAACGGACAACCATGTTCTGTACCGCGTCACTCCAATCTACGATGGCGATAATCTGGTTGCCAGCGGCGTGGAGATGGAGGCGTACTCCGTGGAGGACGAGGGCGAAGGCATTTGCTATCACGTCTATTGCTACAACAATCAGCCGGGTGTGGAAATCGACTATGCAACCGGTGAGAGTCGGAAAACCGATGGGACAAAAACCGACCGCACGAAAAGCGAAAGCAGCACGAGCAGCGGCGGCAAGGCTCAGACAAAGGGCACGAAATATGTCCTCAACACAAGCGGAAAAAAGTTTCATCTGCCGAGCTGTTCCAGCGTACAGCAGATGAAGGAGGAAAATCGAAAGAGCTTCACCGGCGACCGCGCCGATTTGATTGCGCAGGGCTATGAGCCGTGCGGAAAATGCAAGCCATAATAAGGAATAACGCCAAAAATGCTTCCGACGGATAACCGCAGGAAGCATTTTTGTCTTATGGTTGGGTCAATGCGGTGCGACATTGCCGATGTCAGTCACAATTTGATAGCCGACTGAGCGGACACGCTGCTCCAGACAGCCGCAGCACTGCGCCGCCTCTTCGCCGGTACAGATTTTGTTTTCGTATAGGGAATACAGCTCACGCACGCCGACCGGAGAGAGGTTTGGCATGACAACATTCGCGCCCGCCTTGAGTCCCAGCTCACGCCCCTGCGGGTGAATGGTGCCGAGCGCTGTGGTAGACGGCAGCAGCACATAGGGGAACATCAGCCGGAGGATGGACAGCAGCCGGAGCGTGAGCGCCATGCTACCGTTGGGCTGGTCGGCGAACGGCGTGTCCGCATGAGTGAGGTAAGGACCGATGCCGATCATGTCGGGTTGTAGCTGCTGTAAGAAGCGGAGATCGGCGATGAGACAATCGGTGGTCTGTCCGG
>CAVBHI010000254.1:0-3259 GCA_963595115.1 bacterium | reverse complement strand
ATGTTCCCGGAGGTTGACCCAATTCTGGGACCGGAAATGCGTTCTACCGGCGAAGTCCTTGGCTTGTCAACCTACTACGGTGAAGCGTTCTACAAGGCGCAGGAGGCAACGCAGACGCAGCTGCCACTGGAAGGCACAGTTCTGATTTCGGTCAATCAGAAGGACAAGCCGGAGGTTGCGGAGGTTGCCAAGCTGTTTGAGCAGTGCGGCTTTACGATTATCGCTACAGGCAAAACGTATGAGACTATCTGCGCGGCCGGCGTACAGGCAACGAAGGTCAAGAAGCTGACAGAAGGACGTCCGAACATTCTGGATATGATTACAAACGGAGAGATTGATTTGATTATCAACTCGCCGGCAGGCAAGGAGAGCGTCAACGATGACAGCTATCTGCGCAAGGCAGCCATCAAGGGGAAGATTCCGTACATGACGACCATTGCGGCGGCGCGTGCGACCGCGAAGGGAATTGCCTATGTAAAGGAGCATGGGAATGGAGATGTAAAGTCCCTCCAACAGATTCACAGCGAAATTACCGATAAGGAATAATTACGATAGGGAAAGCAGCAGGGTGTGCCGAACGATACACCCTGCTGCAATAAAAGAAAGTTTTCCTCCCTATCGTTATTTATTATACGTCATAATGCACATACAAAGACCGGCGTGAAAAACTGCTTTATTTATCTTGACAGCAGAAAGAAAATTCGATATACTAAATTTAGTTTTAATTTTTGTATATTGAAATGTTATGAACAGGTAAAGTAACTGCCCAACGCTTTCAGAGAGTTGTCGTCCGGTGCAAGACAGCAGTGTGAATCAGTGAAGCTCACCTGGGAACAGCCTGCTGAAAGCTGCCGTGCCGGTAAGTGAGGACGGTGTCCCGCCGTTATATGGGAAATGTGTTGTTGGACACAAGAGAGGTCAATTCATTGGCAACAAGAGTGGTACCGCGGAACGATGCTTTCGTCTCTTAATTTGAACAAGAGATGGGGGCTTTTTTTATGCCTGTCCCTCTTGCACGGCTTTCCTTTGACGAAAACAACACGACAACGGATTCCAATGACTTTAATACCATAATGGAGGATATATCTTATGTCAAGAATGATTAAAATTTTTGATACAACGCTGCGAGACGGTGAACAATCTCCTGGCTGCAGCATGGATCTCCGTGAAAAGCTGGAGGTTGCACGCCAGTTAGAGAGCTTAGGCGTTGATATTATCGAAGCAGGCTTTGCCATTGCGTCTCCGGGTGATGCCGCAGCAATCTCTGCCATTGCAAACACTATTAAGAATTCCACGGTCTGTTCGCTGGCTCGCACGGCGACCAAGGACATCGACGCGGCATACCACGCCGTACAGATGGCGGAATCTCCGCGTATTCATACCTTTATTGCAACCAGTCCGGTACATATGAAGTACAAGCTGAAGATGAGCCCGGACGATGTACTGGACTGTGTTTCCCAGATGGTTGCATATACCAAAAAGCACCTCTCCGACGTCGAGTTCTCCGCCGAGGATGCAACGCGCACCGATCCGGATTTTCTGTGCCGCGTACTGGAGGTCGCCATTCGCAGCGGCGCAACTACGCTAAACATTCCGGATACGGTTGGTTATTTAGTTCCGCAGGAGTATGCCAAACTGATTCACTATGTCCGTGACCATGTGGACGGCATTGAGAAGGTCACGCTGTCCTGTCATAACCACAATGATCTCGGCATGGCGGTTGCCAACTCTCTGGCTGGCATTGAAGCCGGTATCGGTCAGGTTGAGTGTACCATCAACGGCATCGGCGAACGTGCCGGAAACGCATCGTTGGAAGAAATCGTCATGGCGCTCAAAACACGCAAGGATTATTTTGATGTGGATACCTGCGTGGAAACCAAGCAGATTTATCGATGCAGCCGTATGATTGAGACGATTACCGGCGTTCCGATTGCGCCGACCAAGCCAATTGTCGGTGTCAATGCTTTTGCGCACGAGTCCGGCATTCATCAGCACGGTGTGCTCAACAACAAGCAGACCTATGAGATCATGACACCGGAGTCTGTGGGCATTCCACAGAACGCCATTGTACTGGGGAAGCACTCCGGACGCCATGCGTTTGAAGCGCGTCTGACGGAGCTTGGGTACTCCCTGACGCCGGAGAAGCTTGCTAAGGCGTTTGAAAAGTTCAAGGTTCTGGCTGACCGCAAGAAGATCATCAAGGATCGCGATTTGGAAGCCATCATCGGTGTTGTTCCGGTTTCCGGTCCGGTTCGCTACACGCTGATGAACTATGTCATCAACAGCGGAAATACCATCAACACGACTGCGGTTATCAAGGTTTCCCGTGGCGACGATGTTTTCGAGCAGGTTGCACTGAGTGATGGTCCGGTCAACGCATCCTTTGCCGCCATCAACAAAATTGTCGGCTGTGATATTGAGCTGCGCGATTACACGCTGCGCGCACTGACCGACGGTCAAGATGCACAGTCCGAAGCGATTGTTAAAATCAGCTTTGACGGCAGTAAGGAAGTAATCACCGGTCGCGGTGTTTCTACCGATATTCTGGAGGCATCCATCAAGGCATATATCAACGGTATTAACAAATATCTCAACGATTAATCGTATCATTTCTACACGATATAAATTATATATTAAGAGAGCGAGGCATCTACTACTATGGCGATGACAATGACCCAGAAAATTCTGGCGAAGCACGCTGGACTGGACAGCGTATCCGTCGGTCAGCTGATCGAAGCAAAGCTCGACCTGACGCTGGCAAACGATATTACCGGTCCGGTGGCAATTCGCGAACTGGAAAAGGCAGGATTTGAAACGGTATTCAACAAGGAAAAAATTGCATTGGTTATGGATCACTTTACGCCGAACAAGGACATTAAGTCGGCGGAACAGTGCTTGCAGTGCCGTACCTTTGCCGGTAAGCATGAGATCGTCAATTTCTTTGACGTGGGCGCAATGGGCATCGAGCACGCCCTGCTGCCGGAAAAGGGTCTGGTTGGCCCGGGCGAGCTGATTATTGGCGCGGACTCCCACACTTGTACCTATGGTGCACTGGGTGCGTTCTCCACCGGCGTTGGCTCGACCGATCTGGCTGCCGGTATGGCGACCGGCACGGCATGGTTCAAGGTACCGTCCGCCATTCGCTTCAATCTGGTTGGTTCTCTGCCGAAGTATGTCTCCGGTAAGGACGTCATCCTGCACATCATCGGCATGATCGGCGTAGACGGTGCCCTGTACCGCTCGATGGAATTTACCGGCG
>CAVBHI010000253.1:0-11713 GCA_963595115.1 bacterium | reverse complement strand
CCCTGTTCCGGATGGAATGGGGGCTGTTGGTATATAGATAGTACATTGTTCGAGATGAGATAAAAGAAGAATTCAGAGAAAACACGATGAGAACAAAAAACAACGAAAAACCGCGAAAAATACGCAAAACAACGCATTTTCAAACTTTGGTAAAATTTAACTCGAAAAAATAAGGCGATTTTTTCGAGTTAATCGTGATTTTGCGGGAAAACCGGTTGAATCACGTAAAATTTATCATGTTGCCTCAGTGATCCGCAGGCGCCGGTTCGCGCACGCAGAAGCTGAGCACTGCGGCAAGTGCTGCCAGAACGGCGCTGGACAGCCAGAGTAAGGAATAAGTACCGACGGCATGAATCAGGAGACTGCCGAACCATGCACTGAAAAAGCTGCCGATCTGGTGGCAGACAAACAACACGCCAAAAAGAGTGGCGAGGGATTTGGCACCGAATAGCTTGCCGGTCAGACCGGAGATCGGCGGCACGGTGGAGGCACCGATGAAGCCGAGCAGAGCGGCAAAGGCATAGATGACAGGCAGTGTTTTGGGAAGAAGCAAAAAGGCAAGAATGACCACAGGTCGAGCGGCAAATAGACCGCCAAGCGTATACTTCATCGGAAAACGGGAGATCATCGCACCGCTAAACAGGGAGCCAAGAATGGTTGTGATGCCATAGATGGAGAACGCATAGGAGGCAATGCTGCCGTCAAAGCCATACGAGCAGATTTCATTAAACAGATGGGTTTCTGTGATAGCCATATGGAATCCGCAGGTGAAAAAGGCAACCATCAGAAAGCGATAGGAACGGCTGTGCAATGCCGTGGACATCATATGAGAAAAGGAGGGGGCTGGCTCAGCGGTAAGTGAGGGATCCGCTTGACTGCTCAGGCGGGACAGCCAAATACCAAGGGGAATCAGAATGATTACCGGGATACACAGAGCCCAAAGTGCGGCACGCAGGCCGAAATGGGATAAAATGCCGTCGAGAATGGGGGAGAGAATCGTGCTGCCGATACCGGCGCTGGCACTGACGACGCCAGAAACGGCCGCCGCGCGGCGACTGCCGAGGGCGGGGGTGATGGCGCCCATAATCATGCCGAATGACAGCGCGCCAAGACCGGACGGCATGATAATACCGAAGAATACGATCAGCGTGGCAACATGGGTACAAAACGGAATAGCTGCCAGACCGCATATTACGAGAACGGCACCGATGGTCAAAACCAGACCGTTGGATTTCTTTAATGCGAGAACGCCGAAGAACGGCTGTGTTAAGCCAAAGAATAGGTTGGCAACGGCGAGGACGAAGCTGATTTTGGTATTCGGAATGCCGGTGATTGCCGTGATGGCAGTGCCAATCATGCCGTAATTGGTGCGAATACCGCCGTTTATGGCATAGATAACGCATGCGGCGACGGATAAAAAGAGGACAACGGCGAGGGGTAAGGATTTGGGTTTCTGCTGCATGAGAGAGCCTCCGAAAGATAAAATGAGTGTTGATTGCCCGTGGGGCAGACAGCGCACAGCGCCGGAGGGAAGACCGACGCTGTGCGTGTTCATATAAGAATGGTTTTGTATAATAGGATATGGCAAAGAAAGAAGGAAATTAGCAGCTGCCCGTCCAGCTGTTGATCTCGGTGCGTCCGATGATCTCGTTCTGGATTTCACGGCTCAGCTCGACGAAGAACGCAGTGTATCCGGCGACACGGATCAGCAGATCCTTATGGTTTTCCGGATGTTCCTGTGCGTCAATCAGCGTGGCGCGGTCGATGCAGTTGATCTGTGCGTGATAGATGTCCAGCATACACATGGTCTTGACCATATTCATGCCGTGAATCAGACCCTCGTCACCTTGCAGCATCTGCGATTCCATCTTAATATTGAACTGCGTGCCCTGTGTATAGCGTGCATGAGGAATGTGCGATACCGACTTGAGCAGAGCGGTCGGACCGTTGACATCCGTGCCGCCCGTGGCGCCGATGCCATCGGTCAGCGGAGTGCCGGCCTTGCGTCCGGACGGCAGAGCACCGACCCACTTACCGATTGGGGTGTTGCCGGATACCGGCAGCATACCGAGCGTCATCTTGCCAAACTTGGTGTCGTAGTCCTCAAATGTATCAGCGACGTAGGTAAAGATGTCACCGACACAGAAGTCGGCACGCTCGTCGTCGTTGCCGTATTTCGGGGCATCCAGACAGAGTTTCTGAATATCCTCGTAGCCTTCAAAGTTGGCGTCCAGAGCGTTGATCAGCTGATCCATTGTAATCTTCTTTTCATCGTAAACCAGATACTTGACGGCGGCAATGGAGTTGATGATGTCTGCCTGACCGGTGGTGATGACACCGCCGCCGCAGGTATACTTTGCGCCGCCCGGCTGACTGTAATCCTTGCCAACCTCCATGCAGTGCGGATAGCCCAGAGACAGAGCCGGAACGGTACGATAGTTCATGCTCAGATAATCCAGCAGTTGGTCGCCGGAGACGATGACATCGACAGCATAGCGAATGTGTGCCTTGACGGCCTGATAGAACTCATCAAAGGTTTTGAAATTGCGCGGGTCACCGGTGGAAACCGAGACGCGCTGCCCCGTGATGCGGGATACGCCGTCATTCAATGCCAGCTCGACCATGGCGCCCATGTTGATGTCGGCAATATCGGTGTACTGTTTCATGCGGCCGGACAGGTTGGTTTCGACACAGCCGCACGGATTCCAGTCCCATGCCTCGCGAAGCGGTACGCCCTTGTTCTGCATCATACGGATGCCGACGTCGTTGGAGTAGATTGCCGGCATGGTCAGACCCATGCGAATGGATTCGATCGCCTTTTTCAGCAGGGAATCCGGATTGCGGGAAATGCTGTAGGTCAGGGTCAGATTCGGCTCCTTGAAGCGGACGTCCATGGTTGCCTGAATCATCATGTAGGACAGCTCATTGCTGGCATCGTTGCCGTATTTATCAATGCCGCCGCAGCTGGTCTGCACGGTGATGCAGTAGCCGGAAGCGTATTCGGCGGTGACAGCGTCTTGGAACAGCGACATCTCGGCAATCTTGATCCACAGGCAGTCAAACAGCTCCTGTGCATCGTCATCGGTCAGGATGCCTGCTTTCTTATCTGCCTTGTAGTACGGATATAGATACTGATCCAGGCGGGCGAGGTTATAGGACGAAGCGTTCTGCTCCATGAAAATAGCGTATTCATAGGACAGAATAGACTGCATTGCTTCATAGAAGGTACGAGCCGGGTGCTCCGGAACCCAGCGGTTGACTTCTGCAATCTTCAGCAGCTCGGCCTTGCGTACCGGATCGCTGCATTCCGCAGCCTGTTTTTCCGCCAGATCGGCATGGCGGTTTGCCAAAAGGACAATGGCATCACAGACCATGATTTCGGCGCGGTAGAAAAAGCTCTTTTCCAGATCACCCGGATTGGCGTCGTCCAGCGCGGCGAGTGCTTCCTCCGATTCCTTCTTGATGCCGCCAATGCCCTTTTCCAGAATGCGTGTCCAAGACGGTGTGGTTTCACCGTAGCCGCGCACGGCCTTGCGGTCAATAAAGATAATACCGTTGTTGCGCAATGTCTCCATATCGTCCGGCGCCATCTTGCGCCAGCGATCGAGCAGGCACTTGTCCTTCCAGTAGTCGTGGACTTCTTCGAGATAGATCTTTTTGCCTTCTTCGCTCAGATAGAAGGGGTCATACTTGCGGGTGCTGATGGTGTCCAGCTCGTCGTTGATAATACCGGCGGAGCTGTCGGCGCACAGGACACCGGCACGCGGCTTGAAGGCAACGCCGCCGACCAGAAGCTCGTGATCCTGAATATAAATGTTCTTTTTGCGGCACTGATGGGTATAACCGGTGGCCTTTTGGATGATCCAAGGCTGCCCCTCGCTCTCTTTAAAGCCCTCGGTCAAGTACTTTGCGTTATAGACGTCCATCTCAACGCGGGTGTTCAGGTACTGCTGCCGCAGCGCCTCAATGCGTTCCAAATAATTTGCCTTTGCCATATGAATTCCTCCTCGGTAATATTGTCCATCCGGCAGGCTGATGTCGGTAGGATTGCTAATATAGTGTATATACACGGATTGGCTGGAAGAACCGTACGATAAAGAGAATGGGCGGGGAAACGCCTATCGTGCACGGGATCGGTAGACACAAGATGGTGTATATACACGCTTGGAATGAGAAATAGGGAATACTTTGCTCCCTATTCCACTGTAGGTGGGTGCTCTGCTTGCCTAGAGGGCAGCTTATCTGCCAAATCGTATAACCATTGGGCTTCCTGCTCGCCGAGCCGTGCACGTACTTCCGCCTGCGCCTGTTTCCAGAGCGGCAATCCCTGCCTGAGCGCCTGTTTTCCGGCGTGGGTCAGGCAGAGGGCGCGGCTGCGTGTGCCCGGGGCGGAGGTGTCCTCAATCAATCCCTGTTTCATCAGCGGCTTAAGTGTACGGGTCAGCGTGGTTCGTTCCAAACCGACGTAATCCGCCAACTCGCTGATTGTGCTGGTGTGCAGATTGGCAAGACTGCCAATCAGAGAAAATTGATTCAGAGTCAGCCCGATTGGCTGGAGTACCTGATTGTAGTACTCGGTGATTTGGTTGGTGGCGCGCCGCAGACAAATGCAGTAGCATGTGCTTTGATTGCGTCCCATACTTCACTCCTTTGTTTGGTGTATATACACTATATTATTAACGACACCCCATTGTCAAGGGGAATGGATGTAAAAAAATAGTGGCTGAATTTGTGCAGGTTTTTCAGGAAGCAAAAAAATAGAGCGACATACTCACGCATGCCACTCCGCAAAAGCAAATTGCTTTTTCCACCTACCTATTATAATATATGATCTTGACAAAATTGTTAAGATTTTGGAGGGGTTATTGTTAAATACCCGTATTGGAAAAAGGCAACTATCCCCTAATTGCCCTCATATCCACAATCAAAAGGGCAGGAAACAGAAAAAGAAAACCATCTTTCATTTGAAAGATGGTTTTAATGGTTGCGGAGGCTGGATTTGAACCAACGACCTTCGGGTTATGAGCCCGACGAGCTACCGAACTGCTCCACTCCGCGATATGAAATTGTTGCACCATTGCTGAGTGCCTAATTATAATAGCATAATAACAACAGGATGTCAACTGTTATTTTTATAAAATTTTAAAAGCGATGGAGAGAGAAGCTCCCTCTGTGAAGATTCGTAACAAAGCTGCCTCATCAAGCACAGAGGGAGAGGATTCCACACGCTGCCGTTCGGCAAAGAATGCGCCGAAATCGGCGTTACATGGTCATCTGCTGCCCTAAAAACAGTGCGGCGGATTGCAGCAGCTTGCGTTCCGCTTCCTCGCCGCTGTGGTCGGCGCCGTCTTCCTCCAAAAAGGCGACACAGCCGGAGACATTTCCCTCGGTGATAATCGGCGCTGCCATGGAGACGGGATACTGTTTATCGCCAGTGACATAGATGGAAGCTTCCTGCGGATGAACGAGCGTGCGCTGCTTCATCATTTGCTCCATCTCCGGACTGAGCAGATGATCAACCAGATCCTTTTTGCCGTGTCCGGCGGCGGCGATCACGCTGTCGCGGTCACAGATCACACAGCTGCTGCCGGATGTGCGGCTGAGAGAATCGCAAAGCTGACAGACAAACTGACTTAGCTCACCCATCGGAGAATATTTCTTGAAAATAACCTCTCCGTTGTGGTCGGTATAGATTTCAAGCGGATCGCCCTCGCGAATCCGCATGGTGCGGCGAATTTCCTTTGGTATGACAACACGCCCCAGATCGTCGATGCGTCGAACAATCCCTGTCGCTTTCATAACTATCATATTCCTCCTGTTTTTCTTTTTGCCTCCCATATTCTGTGATGTGGGAATAGTATGTGGAAAAACGGGGGAATTATGCGCGGTCGGATTGATTCACGATATATAAAATTTCGCCCTTTTTTATTGAGCGTTCCCGATGAAAATCCCGCACCGTTTCGGTTCGCCCTTGTTCCGAATTTCTTCTTATGGTAAGATCGGTAGGAGATAATTGCTATGCGAGGCTCTCGCATGGAATTTTTGTCGGAAAGGCTGGAATTGTACGTGAAAAAACATCATCTGTCTTCTCTACTGCCCATTGCAGTGTTTCTTATCTTTTATCTGGGGCTTGGAATTTTCTCGGAATACATTATGAAAATTCCGATGGGATTTTATCACATCCCGATTATCGTGGGATTTTTACTGGCAATTTTGACGGCTTGCATCCAGAACCGTTCGATTTCGTTTGATCGAAAGCTGGAGCTGATGGGACAGGGCATCGGAGACAAAAACATTATCACCATGCTGCTCATCTTTCTTGCCGCCGGTATTTTTGTCGGCGTAGTCGGACGCAGCAGCGCGGAGAGCGTCGCTTATCTGATGCTCTCGTTGATTCCCGCGCGGTTTGCGGTTGCGGTTCTTTTTGTGGTTGCATGCTTTGTATCGACCTCAATGGGTACTTCGGTCGGTACAATCACGCTGCTTGTCCCCATCGCCGCCGCCGTTGCGGAAAGCTCCGGCTTTTCCTTGGCGCTATGCACCGCCTCGGTCATGGGCGGCGCGATGTTCGGCGACAACCTCTCGTTTATCTCGGACACGACTATCGCCGCATGCAATGGACAAGGCTGTGAGATGAAGGATAAATTCCGAGAAAACTTTGGCATTGCGCTCCCTGCGGCGGTTGTGTCTCTCCTGCTTATTCTTGTGATTTCGTTTCGGCAAGATCCGGGGAATGCCATTGTCCACACCTATAATTTGATACAGCTCATCCCGTATCTGCTGGTGCTTATCGGCGGCATTATCGGTGTTCCGGTCTTTGCTGTTCTGCTGCTCGGTATCGTATCCGGCGCTGTCATTATGCTCGCCACGGGTCAAACGACACTATGGGAGATGCTGGAGAATATGGGATCCGGCGCGTCCGGCATGTTTGAAACCTGTATGGTAGCGATTCTTGTCGCGGCGATGTGTGCGCTTATCCGTGAAAATGGTGGGTTTGATGTTCTGCTGGAAGCAATTCATCGCGTATTTCATGGTCGTCGGAGCGGACAGTTCGGCGTCGGCGTGCTCGTTGGTCTGCTTGATATTGCAACCGCCAACAACACGGTTGCCATCGTTATGGCAAACCCGATCGCCAAGGAAATGTCCGAGGACTACGGCATCAGCGCACGAAAAACCGCGTCGCTTCTTGACACGTTTTCCTGCATCTTTCAGGGAATCCTGCCGTATGGTGCACAGATGCTCGTCGCCCTCTCGGCAGTGCATTCGCTTGGCTATGAGCTGTCCGCCTTTGATGTCATGCCGCGGCTGTTCTATCCGGGGATGCTGTTTGTCAGTTCACTGCTTGTTATTTTTGTGCTGCCGGAGCGTGGGAAGGCGCACAGAAACCCGTGACGGGACAAAGAAACGCTGTGGCCGTTGCGCCGCAGCGTTTCTATTGCGTGCGCGATGCGGGACGACACAAAGAAGAACACGAATGCAGCATCCGTGTGGGAGCGCTGCGGAGGAATCGCGTATGATCACTTTGCTTTTTCTCCGGTCTTTTTCCGAAAAAACGCTGCGGAGAACGGCAGTTTCGCTGGATTTTTTTGCGAAAAACAGGGGGTAAAAGGGAAAAAGAAGCGTGAAATATCGGAGAAATGATGTGAAAATATGCGCAAAGTGATAAAAAAACACCAAAGGCAAGGGGAGGCGCAAAACGTTTCGCAGGGGAGAGTTTCGGTAAAATGGACAAAGACCTTGTCTGCCAAACAGAACGCTGGCGTTTTGGGCAAAAGGACGATTTTTTATAGATGATTTGTGAACAACGCCAATTTGAAGTTGCAAAAAACGCAGATTTTCGTATTATTTTCCGTGAACCGTGGAAAAAAAGTAAAAATGGATTGGGGAAAATGACGGAGAAAAATGCGGACAAACGAGTGGGAAGTATTCCCCTACGGAATGGTTTATGTAAAAATAGAATAACACAATACCGGAATTGCAGGGGGTTAAATGTGTGATTTTACTAAAAAATCTGGAGAAAAATCATAAAATATGCCGTTTGGATTTTCTGTTGACACTCCCCCGATGGAATACAGTAAAATGAACATAACGAAATAGTAAAACATAAACCATCCAATGACGCTCCGTCATTGCATGGACACACAATTTTTTCAGGAGGTTGTCAATTATGGATAATTTTCAGTACTTCAGCCCGACATACTTTACTTTCGGCAAGGGCGTAGAGTCCGAGACTGGTGCACTGGTTAAGCGCTTCGGCGGCACCAAGGTTATGCTGCACTACGGCGGAGGCTCTGTTATCCGCTCCGGTCTGCTGGATCGTGTTAAGAAGTCCCTGGAAGCTGAGGGCATCGAGTATGTTGAGCTGGGCGGCGTTAAGCCGAACCCGCTGAGCGGTCTGGTTTACGAGGGCATTGAGATGGCTCGTAAGGAAGGCGTTGACTTCATGCTGCCAGTAGGCGGCGGCTCCACGATTGACTCGGCAAAGGCAATCGCATTTGGTGTTCCGTATGACGGCGATTTCTGGGATTTCTACACGGGCAAGGCAGTGATTCAGAAGGCTCTTCCGGTTGGTACCGTTCTGACTCTGGCTGCTACCGGTTCTGAGGCTTCCACTGACTCCGTTGTCACCCATGAGGATGGTATGCACAAGAGATGTGCTGACAGCGACCTGATTCGTCCGGTATTTTCCGTTATGAATCCGGAGCTGACCTGCACGCTGCCGCAGTATCAGACCGCTTCTGGTATCGCTGACATCATGTCGCACTCGATGGAGCGTTACTTCTCGGATTCCAAGGATGTTGAGCTGACCGACCGCCTGCTTGAGGCTGTCCTGATCACGATGCTGAAGGAAGGTCGTCGCTGCATCGACGAGCCGCAGAACTATGAGGCTCGTGCAAATGTAATGTGGGCGGCTACCGTAGCACACAGCAACATCACTGGTGTAGGCCGTATTCAGGATTGGGGCACCCATCACATGGAGAATGAGCTGTCCACCAACTATGGCTGCTCGCACGGCGACGGTCTGGCTATCCTGACTCCGTACTGGATGGAGTACGCTATGAAGAAGGACGTTACCCCGTTCGTTAAGTTTGCTACCCGTGTATTCGGCTGCAAGATGAACTTTGAGGATCCGATGGCTACCGCGAAGGAAGGCGCTGAGAGACTCCGTGAGTTCTTCAACTACATCGGTCTGCATTCCACCATCGGTCAGATCGGCGGCAAGCCGGAAGACGCAAAGATGCTGGCAGAAGGCATGTTCTTCGGTGCTCCGAACCATGGTAACTTCATCAAGCTGACTCCGGAGATCGCTGAGGAGATCTATCGCTCTGCAATGTAATGCATCCGCATGATACATTTGAGTTAATTTGATCGGAATTATTTCGGAACCCTCTGCGTGGCATCCACTAAGAGCCACTCTATCGTTCTTGGTGATGCGCGCAGAGGGTTTTTTCTAGGGATTTGTTGCCGAAAGAAACAAGAATATCTTGGAAAGCGCAAAAAATCCCTGCATAATCTTACTTTTTGTATAAAAAAGGAGGGTTTCTCTCATGGAAAATATCACGAGAAACTACGGCTACATGGATGTTAATTCTCCCGATTGGAATCGCTCGATCAGTTCGGATGAGTTTATGCACGTTTCCGGTTATCCGCTCGGCATCATTATGCCGGTTGTTGGTTATCCGCAGATTCCGGGAAATGTTGCCAATCCTTGGACGTATGACTTCCCGGTCATGATGAAGGATGTCGAAATCACCATCTCGCAGCTGTTTGGCGCCGATGAGGCGGCGTTGGACGAGCTGAAGCGGGTTGGCAAATATATGGTTGAGCATGGCTGCCGTGCGATTTCCGGCAACTGTGGTTATTTTGCGAACTTCCAGAAGGAGCTTGCGGAGTATCTGCCGGTTCCGGTCGCGATGTCGTCGCTGCTTCAGATCAACTGGATCAAGCCGCTTCTGCGCAAGGATGAAAAGATCGGCGTTGTCTGCGCGGATGCCGGTTCTATGTCCGCAGAGACTCTTCGCAACGTAGGCGTGGAGGATGCATCCTGCTGTGTATTTGAGGGTATGACCGGTATCAGCCAGTTCGGCGCTGCCTGCCGTTGCGAACCGGGCATGCATCCGTATAATCCGCAGATTTTCGGCGAAGAGGTTTGTGAGCTGGCGCTCAAGCTGCAAAGAGAAAACAATCTTGGCGCGATCTTGTTGGAGTGCTCCGACCTGCCGCCATTCTCTCACATGGTAGCGCGAGCAACCAATCTGCCGGTGTTTGATTTTACGACGCTGCATAACTGGCTGTTCAACGGTATTTGCAGAAAACCGTTTAAGGGCTTCTATTAATTATGGTTCAAAAAAAGACCGTTCCGGCATTAGGAACGGTCTTTTTGGCACAAAAAACAAAGGCTGTCTTCTTGCGGCAGCAAAACAAACTCAAGAGGTAATGCGAATGGGAATTTGTTGCTTTACCAGGATATTGGTGTCGCTGTAATCAAAGATGGATGCCTCCGCAATGACCTGTGTGATGCACGGTCCGAGAATTTCGTAATGATTTTCCTTGATGTAATCCAGCAGCAGACGTATGCCGTCCTGTTCGGCAACGTTGTTCATGGCGGAGTACCGATGATAGATACATACATAGGTGCCCGGCATGATGGATGACTTTGGCAGCTGATAACGATAGTCGTCGTTGAGCAGGATAAACGCGCCGTTGCAAATAAATTCGTTTTGCAAAAGGGATTCCAGGGAAATAATGCAGCCGATTTGATTAAACAAAGCGAGCGGGACATCGTTTTCGATGAACACGCCCTTCATCTTGTTCAAGCCGCTCTCCCACGGAGAACCGTTCGGGTAGCTCTGCCGAAGGTCATAGTTGTCGATCGGATAAATAAATGCGCTGCGGCGCGGTATGTACTCGATAAACGTCGAGTTGAGAACCGGCGGATTTTGAATGTGCTTGCAGCTGTCGAGCTTCCGCGTCAACGAGTCCTTGTACATCTGACATTCGGCAATCTTTTTGTTCATTTGGTCAATTTGTTCTCCGAGCACCGCCTCAAAGAGTGAGATGTTCTTGGTGTTGAGAATCTGCTTGATTTGCTTCAATTCCAAACCGGAGCTTTTCATTTGCAAAATGATGTCCAGACGCGGAAATTGAGACTGGGAATAATAGCGGTAGCCGGTTTGCTCATCGACAAACTGCGGTTCAAGAAGACCGATCTCGTGGTATAGACGCAGGGTGCGCTTGGAAATGTTGTACAGCTTGGCAAGCTCACCAATGCTGATAAGGTCATTGCTGTTGGTGAGATGGTATCGTTCCAAAAAACATCACATCCTTTCGCTTGAGGGAATATGGAAACGGCAGATGCGGCGTTCCGGTGCAAGCAATGCTTGCATTGTTACAGAATGCATGTCGGTATTATATCATGTTTTTTGTGTGTTGTAAAATTAAACTTTTGGGAATATCGGGATGTGCGATGCAAAACGCCGGAATATCGTGCGCCGGAAAAAGTCGCAGCAGGGGATGTCAAGCGGTGTACGGACGATTGCGCGGCGGCAGGAATTCGCTGCCCGAAGCGCACCGGCGGCGTGAACGGCGCGCGGCGCAGGGCTGGATGTGTTTCTCAAAAGAATACAAAGAAACTGCTGTACCGAAACACAGACGCGCGGAACACCTTTGTTTCGGCGCGGGAGCATCATAAGAAAAAGGAATGTAAGAAATC
>CAVBHI010000252.1:0-2300 GCA_963595115.1 bacterium | reverse complement strand
AACGGTGCTCACATCCAACAGACCGTCGGAGACATTGGCGTGCGGGAGTGCGCGAAAACCGCCGCCGCAGTAGCCGCCATTTCCAACGGCGCAAAGCAGAAAATTGCCGACCTGCACGGAGTTGTTGTCGGTAGAAATCGCCATGTTTTGCCATATGGGGCGTGTGAACTCATCGGCAAGAGAGAGAAAATAAGCCAGCTTGCCGGAGACCAATGGCAGTTGTTTCATATCCTGTGCGCCGTCGGCAACATTACAGTCAAAGCCGATGTTGACAATGTTGACCGCGATCTTTCCTGTGTTTGAGGTGATGACATCAATCGGGTGAGCAGAGCTGCGCATTTGTTTTTCCAATGGGAAAAAGCGGGCGGCACCGCCAAAGCTGCGGACAAAATCATTTCCGGTTCCGCAAGGGACGCAGGCGATTTCGACATTGGGGTGCTGGAGCGCACCGTGTACCGCTTCGTTGAGTGTCCCGTCTCCGCCGCAGGCATAAAAACGAAAAGTCTCTCCGGTGGAAGCGCATCGCTGAATCAGCGAGACGGCATCACCGGATGCCTTGGTTTCGTAAAGCGTGTACGGAATTCCCGTATTGCGGGAGGCGGCACGGATACGCGGCAGCAGACGCGGAATGTTGCGCCCCTTTCCGGCTGCGGGGTTTAGGAGAAAGATATGCTTCATGTTGACACCTCGCTGTGTAGTGCTATCAGTATACCATAGGACGCGGCAAAGCAACAACAATTTGCCGCTGTTTCACCCACATATTTTCAAGAAATGGAGAAAAAACTTGCACAGTGCGGTGTTGTGTATTAAAATAGCATCAGAAGCGAAGATTGCTTTTGGAACACAATATGATGAGGTGAGCAAAATGAACGAAAAGCAGATGGCAGGCTATGAGGCTGCCAAGTATGTCAAGGATGGAATGCTGGTCGGCATCGGCACCGGCTCTACCGCGTACTATTTGATTGAGAAGCTGGGGCAGCGCGTTAAGGAAGAGGGGCTCAAGATTCAGTGCGTTTCTACGTCGGATGCCTCTACGGAGCAGGCGAAGAGCTTGGGGATTCCGCTGCTGGACACCAACGATGCGCCGGTGCTGGATATTTGCATCGACGGTGTGGACGAGGTTGATCCGCAGTTTAACGGCATCAAGGGCGGCGGCGGTGCGCTGTTCCGCGAGAAAATTGTCGCACGCAGCGCGAAGTACAATATCTGGGTTTGCCACAGCGCAAAGCTGGTAGAGGAAATCGGCGATTTTGGTCTGCCGGTGGAGGTTCTGCCGTTTGGCTACAAGCATGTGGTCAAAAAGATGGAGGAGGTTGGATTTGAGCCGACGCTGCGCATGAATGCCGACGGTTCGATTTATAAGACCAACAACCACAACTATATTCTGGACATCAAGTACACCAACTCCAAGTTTGGCAAGGATTATGCCGCAATGGAAGCCTTCCTGAAGGGTACGTTGGGTGTTCTGGAGACCGGATTCTTCCTCAATTGCACCGACCTGATCATCTCGGCAGGCGGAGATGCAATTACTACGATTAAAAATCCGAATCGCTGATCGCGTGGATGACAGTCGGCAGCATTACGCTGTCGGCTGTTTTTTAACCCGCTTGTCGGAGCGGATTTTTTCTGTTATACTGAGAACAATCCAAATACAGAAAGGGAAGATTTCCATGCTGACGCAGGCAAAAAAGGAATTTATTGAATTTATGATGAGTGCAGATGTGCTGCGATTCGGTGACTTCGTAACCAAGAGCGGACGCAACACGCCGTACTTTGTCAACACGGGTAACTACAAGACCGGTCTTCAGACCTCCAAGCTGGGCGAGTTCTATGCGGCGCTGGTCAAGGAGACAGTCGGCGCGGAGTTTGACGCAATGTTCGGTCCGGCATACAAGGGTATCCCGCTGGCGACCTCCGTAGCCGGTGCGCTGGCGCGCAACTACGACATTGACAAGCCGTTTTTCTTCAACCGCAAGGAAGCCAAGGATCATGGCGAGGGCGGTTCCATTGTCGGCTATAAGCCGGTGGACGGCGACCGAATCATTATTATTGAAGATGTTATAACGGCGGGCACGGCGATTCGTGAGACGCTGCCGGTTCTGTACGGCTGTGCCGATGTCAAGGTAACGGATATGTTCATTTCGGTCAACCGCTGTGAGGTTGGTCAGAACGCGGGAAAGACTGCGGTTATGGAAGTTGGTGAAGAGTTTGGTATTAAGGTTCACTCTTTGATCGACGTGCGCGACATCCACGAATATCTCCAGCAGCGGGGAACGTATGCTGAGATTCTGCCGAAGATG